>NZ_BTCK01000072.1:0-22834 GCF_033239625.1 Paenibacillus sp. CCS19 | reverse complement strand
ACGCGGTGTCGTAATAAACTAAATGGACATTAAAAAGGCTGTCGAGACTTTCTCGACAGCCTGGGGGAGGAGACGCACAACGTCTCCTCCCTTTTGGTGCGTTGATTCATGCTATTCCTCATGCTCCTCGACGCCCACGGACAACGTGTTCGAGAACGAGGTGCCGCTCAGTTCTTTATCCGGCAGGAAGAATCGGAAGGTTGCTTCCGCGCGATTGAGCAAGGCGCCGCCTTCCGGCTCGCTGACGGCAGTGAGCGAGAATGAGATTGCAGCCGAAGCGTTCGGACCAAGCGGCGGTATGCCGATTCCTGTGATGAGCAGCGAATCTGGCAGCGTATGACCGTTGAGCTTAACGGAACCGGCGACGACTGCACTATGATTAGGCAGGGGATCACGGAAAACAATACCCGACGCCGGTACGTTCATTGGATTGCGGATGGTGACCGAATAGTTAATGCTGCCGCCCACCGTCACGACGGATACGTTCGCCTGCTTGCGCAGCTGCAAGCCGTATACAGTATAGCAGGACCTATCCGTCACGGTGCCGATCTCGGGGGCGGTGACGACGGCTTCATTGCAGAATGTCGTGCCGGGCTCTTCCGTAACGAACTTATTGAAGAAGGATGATACGATGACGCCAGGCGATAGCGACTGGACTTCGATTCGTTGGTTTAGAGCGGTATCCGTGAAGAGGATGTTCGTAATCGGAACGTTGCCCGTGTTTTCTCCTATGACGGTGTAAATGGCGGTATCGCCTTTTAAAATCTCTGGTTTATTGACGGTTTTTCGCAGGGTTGCCGCTGCTAAGGGGAGGACGACGAAGGACGCGGCAGACTCTTGCAGTTGAATCGTACTTGAAGCGGCTTGCAGCGTGGCTGTAATGACGGTGCCCGGTGCTGTATGGGGAGGCACCGTGAAGTCGCCATTAAGCGTGAGCGTTGCGCCGGGATCGAGCATTCGCAGCAAGGATGCATACTGAAAGAACGGGGAACGCAGAATTAAGTTTCTGACCGTTACAGCCGAGGTATTCGTAACCGTACCCGTGAAGGTGACGGTTTCCCCAGGCAGGACAGCCGGGAGATTGACGGTCGCGGCTACCGCAATGATGGGCGTCATGGGCGGTATCGGTGTCGGCGATGCAATGACGACAGCCGAAACGAACGCACTGACAGGCTCAACGCCATCTGCCCGAGCGGATACCGTATTCGTTATGATCGTTCCTGCCGGCGTGTCAGGCGGGACGATGAACGCGGAAGTAAACACCTGCGATGGACCGACTGGAAGTGTGGGGACAATCGTTTGGAAGCCGGTCAGCGGATCGGACAGCTGTACATTGCTAAGGCTGACGTTTCCGTTGTTCAGCGCCTGCAAGGTATAGTTGATCGTACCCCCTGGAACGACGAATTCATTATCCAAATCTTTGGTCACAAACAGCGAGAGCAGCGCTTCGACCATTACCGTCGCGCTCGATGTTAATGTTCCGAACGAACCGGACAGTGTGGCAGTATTTACAATTGTCGTCCCGGCCGTTGTTTCGGAAGGAATGGTATACGGGGCTTCAAAAACAACGGTAGTGTTTGGCGTAATGAACGGAATCGTACGAGTGAAGTTCAACAGCTGATCGCTTAGAACGAGCGATATAAGAGCGGTTTCGGAATTATTTTGAATCGTATAGGAATATTGGATCGTTGTCCCAGGTAAAGCGGAAGATGTATTGGCGCTCTTGCGGAAGCTGGCCATCGGCGGCGAAGAGATCGTAACGGCGGCGCTGCTGTCCAGAAAGCCTGGACTCGGCAGGTTATCAGCCGTCAGTCTGGCTGTATTCGTAATGACAGAGCCTGATGCAGAGCTGGCGGGAATGGTGAATGTCTGCTGCGTAATCATGCCGCTGAAGAATGACGCGACCGTAAAGTCTAAGCCGATGGTTGGATCCACAAGATGAACGTTCGTCAGTTCGGTATTGCCCATATTGTTAAGCGTGAACGTATAGATGATCTGATCGCCCGGCATCGCCGTCGTCTGGCTGGCGTTCTTGGTGAACCGCACGTTAATCGGCAGGGCGGCTATGACAATGGTTGCTGTCGCTGAGACGGTTGGCGCTTCATTGCTCGTAACGGTGACGGTATTGCTGTACTGCGTGCCTGCAAGCCCGTCGCGTACCTCCCTCTCCAGCGTAAAGGGAAAGCTCTCCCCCGGATTAAGCATAGGCACGGTGTTCGTGATGCCGAGCGAATCGTCTGTAATAATGATGTTATTAATAGGAACAGAAGAAGTATTCGTGACCGTGATCGAATACGTGATCGGCGTCCCTGGCACACCGGTGAAGGATGCGGCGCCGTTGACGAGCTTGGTCACCGTCAGCGCTGCGCCGCCGCATGCGGCAACTTCAGGCAAGCAGCCGTTGAAGAGAACGAGCGTCGTCGTAACAGATCCGGATGTGCCGTCGTAAGAGCCGGTTATTAGTTGACCGTTGATTTGACAGAAACCGTTGCCCACCATATTCGCGAACGGCGCCAGCACGGAACCGGTGTATACGCCATTGCCGTTGCGAAGCGTGGTCGCTTCGGGGAAGTTCCACAGAATCGTCGCCCCGACGCTTGGATCGGGAGGAGAAGCGCCGTTCACATTCATTTGATAGTTACCGAAGCCTACATTCGTTCCAAGTACATTAATGAGAACGGTCGATCCGGCAGGGAAGTTGAGCAGAATCTGCGAGGCGCCTTCAAGCGACAGGCCCGTTCCGTCTACATCATTCCCGTTGAACGTAATGACGTTCAAAGTTGGATCTGATCCTGTGATCTGCAGATTCCCGAATACATTCGCAGCAGTGCCATTAGGCGCAAGCGTACCCCAGCCCGTCGACAAGCATTGCAAATAAGCTTGTGAAGACGTGAAATCAATCGGCGTATCCACGATTGGCTGAGGCGTTACGCCGTTGTTATTGATCATCGTGTAGGTAATGACAGTGGAGGTCGGACTGATGACCGTGTTGCCGTTGTTGAAACCGCGCGTAATATCAACGCTGCCGCCGATGATGAGATCGGCGCGAGTAGTCGATACAGGGAGAGCGTTACTAATGACTTGGTCCGTTAAGGTAACGTTTCCTCCTGCCGCCACTCTTCCGCTGAGCGTAGTGAATTGGTTATTATAATTGCCGAATAGGAAAATGCTGATGTCGCTTGCTGAGCCTAATGATGCACAGGCCATGCTGCCACCTCCGGACGTCTAGATTCTTCCTATAGAAAGTTATGCATACGTATTGAAATCATGTATCGCGACAACTGTCCGATTTGGCAACCCAGATGCGCCATTATGCACAGAGGGACGATGATGGACGAGTTCGTAGGGTGTAGTTACAATAAGGAAGTAAAGAAGAGGAGGCAGGATTATGGATGTTATGACAGCTATTCGTGCGAGACGCAGTATCGGCAAGGTGAAGGCGGATTCGGTCGATCGTGCCTTAATTGAACAAATCATTGAAGCGGCGACATGGGCGCCTAATCATCATTTGACGGAACCATGGAAATTCATCGTTATGACCGGCGAGGGCCGGAAGGTGCTGGGCGATGCCTATGCCTATGCCGCCATTTCGCAAGAGGGATTGAGCGGTCTGGAAGAAGCGGCGCTGGAGGAGCGACTGGACAAGGAGCGGGCGAAGGCGTACCGGTCGCCCGTCGTCATTGCGGCTGTATGTTCGCCTTCGGATAACCCGCGTGCCGTGCAAGCGGAGGAGCTGGCTGCCGCGCATGCAGCGGTACAGAATTTGCTGCTCGCCGCGCATGCGCTCGGCCTCGGTGCCGTCTGGCGCAGCGGCGATCCGATGTATCATCCGCTTATGCACCAAGCCTTCGGCCTTGACGAACGAGAGTCATTGGTCGGCTTGATCTATATCGGATATTCCGATATGAAAGAGCTGCAAGGGCGCAGACAACCTGCGGCAGAGAAGACGGTGTGGCTGGAAGGCTAGCGGCATGCGATCGTTGATCGAATAAAGCGTCATTCGCTGTGCTTGTCGAATGGGCTGGGTGCCTGATGCCTGAGCCGTTCGGCAGGCACAGCGTTTTTATTGTGATCGAATGCTATAGCCATCGTATTACACGAGCTTCTTGACCGTGAAGTTAGCCCGCAGCAGCTCCCAGTTTTGCCGGAACGGCACGCCAAGCACCCAGTAGCTGACGCCGCGAAGCTTGAGCGATTTGACCAGATTAAACTTCGCTTGCACGCTGCGCGCGTCCTCGAACCAGACCTCATGCTGAACGCCGTTGTTATCGTAATATCGATAGAAAGGGGATTGGCTAGGTCCATCGAATCGAATCTCGGCTCCGTACTGTGCCGCACGCCGAATCGCTTCGGGATTATTCAGCGTTGGCGCCCATTCATTGCCTTGCGCATAGGGAAGCGTCCAATCATAGCCGTACAGCGGCATCCCGATCATAATTTTGCTTGCGGGCATGACCGATAATGCATAGCGCACGACTTTCTCCACCTCATCGATCGGAGCGACCGCTCTTGGCGGGCCGCCTGACCAGCCCCACTCGTACGTCATCAGAATGACGAAATCGGCAATGCTTCCGTGTGCGGGATAATCATGCGCCTCGTAGAGACGGCCCTTCTGTTCGGCGCTAGTCTTCGGCGCAAGGCAGGTGGACAGCAAGTAGCCGCTTGGTTCAAGCCGTTCTTTCAACCGTCTTAAGAAAGTGTTGTACGCTTCACGGTCGGCTGGCGGAACATACTCGAAGTCGATGTTGAGGGCTTTGTAGCCTTTCTGCCGCATCGTATCCATCGTCGTGTTCAGAACCTTGGACTGAATGGACGGGTTCGTTAATACGGCATGTGCGATGTCCGAGTCGAACGTGCCGTCTTTGAAGTTCGAGAGCACCATCATCGGCAGGATGTGCTGGTTAACGCTCGCTTCGATTAAAGCATCATCATCGGGACCGGACAGCGAGCCGTCGATAGCGACGCGATAGCTGAACGGGCTGAGATAGGTTAGCAGACTGCCGATTTCCGTCACCTCGCGTACTCCGGCCTCATTGAATTGCTCCGTGTAAGCGTTGACCTCAATCGTTGGTTTGGCGGGAACGGGAATGCGCAGCCGCTGCCCCGGGTAAATGTAGAACGGATATGTAATGCCATTGAGCTGCGCCAATGCTTCCGGCGTTGAACCGTAAATATGAGCGATGGACCATAGGCTCTCGCCCTGCTTCACGACATGCTGATCGGCGGAGATCGGAATGAGCAGCGATTGGCCAGGAACGAGAATGCCGCTCTCTTGAATGCCGTTAGCAGATGCGATGGCACTTGTACTTGTATTGTACTGCTGTGCCAGCCTCCACAATGTATCGCCTCGTTGGACCACATGAATGAACATCGAACATCCCTCCTTCTAGTAAGCCCGAACACTGCACTGCTATTACTCTATTCCTTGCTCGTCATATTCTGTACTACAAAAAGAGACCGTCTCATCATGGTTTACGCCACTCGAATATCCCTGTTTACAATAAAGACCCCGAATCCGCTGTGAAGCGGATTCGGGGTCCTTAGACTAGAAGTAATCTGGCCGTGGGGGGAAGCGGGTGTCGTTTATTCCTCGTCTTCATCCAATAGGATGATATCGAGTACGGTCGTCTGCCCGTCAACGATCGTCGGCATCCTTACAGCCGTTTGCTTGCCTGGGAACGAGAACTCGGCGTTCGCGATGCCGGCGGCAAGGTTCGAGAGTCCGTATTGTCCTGAATGGTTGCTGATGATTTGACGAATAAGCCGCTGTTGATCTGTAACAACGGCTGCCAATGCCATATTGAGCGGCTGACCGGATGCATCCCGAATCGTGCCGCGCAATGTACCGAATTCACTGCTCAAGAGAGCGACTGGCGGCGTGAGCGGCGGCGACAAGGCAGGCGGCGGATCGGACGGAAGAACGAACGAGACGGCGGCAGAACCATGCTGCGGAGAGGAGATCGTAACGGTATAGTCTCCAGGCGGCAGCGGATTCGTTCGATAGATCCCGTCTTTATCGGTGATGCTCGTTTGAAGAACCGTATTGTTGTTGCCATGATCAAGCACCTGCACGACGGCTCCCTGGATAGGAGAGTTGTCTGTGTTGTTGTTCGTGTTTCCTGTAACGGGCTTCGCCGCGCCGCCGAGCTGCAGGTCCGATGTTTGCGTCTGACCTGGCCGATCCGGCAGAAAGGCTGTACCGGTGCCTGCAGCTGGATTGGAAGCTACGATTGTATGCTCACCCGTTGGAATGCTTGGAATGATATATTGTCCGTTCTTATCGGTTATGCCATTGCCGCCGACGACTCCATTATGATCGATAATGGTAATTGCGCTGTTCGGCAGCGGCGGGCCGATTGGGCCTGCAGGCGGCGTTGGACCGGATGGTGCACCGAACGTTACTGTACCGCCAACCCCCGTATTCGATTGGCGCAGTGCGATCGTAATGATGGTCGTTTCTCCTCGGTTAACGAGCGCTGAAGTCTGTTCGGTTATGAATCCGTCCAGCGTGACCGTTATCGCATAGTTGGTTGCGGCGACTTCGCCAAGATCGAACAGCCCGTTATTATCGGTCAAGATCGAGAGAAGCGGCGGGCCGAAATTGTTGAACTGCAGCAGCTGCACCGTTGCGCCGACGACCGGCGTCCCGCTTTCTGCGCGCGTGACGCTGCCCCTCAGCCGTCCGGGCAGCGGCTGCATGGCGAAGCTGTAACGTGTCGTCTCGCCAGCTGTAATTATGAATCCGCCGAACTGAGAGGCATAGCTCCTCGCGTTCGCTACCGCCGTATAGATGCCAGGGGCTAGCGGCAGGAAGGTGTATTGACCGCCATTGCCGGTTTGTACAGTACCGATGACAGCGTCGCTGATCCGAATCTCGGCACCTGCAATGTTGGCGCCGTTCGAGGCGTCGCTGACGAAGCCGAGAACAGCACCGGGCAGCGGTGTCAGCGCGAGGTCGGTCGAAGCCGTTTGACCGCTTCGCGTGACAACGGCGGCTGTCGCGCTGCCGAAGCCTGATGCAATAGCAGTCACCACGAAATTGCCTGCCGGTGCGCCGCTGACCGTAAAGCTGCCGCTGTTGTCTGTGAACGCCGTATCAACCGGCAAACCCTGGATGCTCGTAATATTGACGAGCGCACCGCTGATTGGCGCCAGAGTAGCGCCGTTGCGTACAGTTCCGGTTATCGCCGAGGTTTGAAGAGTCAGCATAAGCGGGACGTTCGATACGCCTCCAGCTAGAACCGATATGCCGATCGTCTGCGTCTCGAAGGTAGGCGCAGAGGCGGTCAGAATATATTCGCCAGCCTGAACGCCTATAATGCTGAATGTTCCGTTCGACGAGACGAAGGCAGTCTCGATAAGCGTCCCGTCCTGTGTATACAGCTTGATCTTCGTATCGTTAGAGCCGATCGGGCTGCCTAGCGTGTCTGTGACAACCCCATTAATGGTCCCGAACAGCGGATTCAGCGAAACGTTCGCGATGGTGAAGCCGTTGCTCGTCACAAGCGCCCCTACCGTGTTCGTTCCGTAGTTGTTAGCCTTCGCAATGACGGTGTAAGAGCCAGGCGCAAGGCCTGTGAATTGATAGTTGCCGAACGGTGTTGACGCAACAGCGGAAACAGCTAAACCGGATGCTTCGTCCGCACGGATCTCGATATTGGCGCCGGGAATGACGAGGCCGCTCACACTGTCTGTGATTTGGCCGCTAACGGTTCCGGGGTCTGCCTGTAGCACGAAGTTGAACTGCGTCACATCTTGCCCCGGATTAATCGTCAGCCCTTTCACTTGGTTGCTGAAATTCGGAGCGGACGCGATGACCGTCTTCGTACCGACCGGAATCCCCTCGACGACATAACTGCCATCACCCTGAGCAGGACTGCTGCCTCGAATCGATTCATTGCTGTTCAATACTTTCACAACGGCTGTCGGAATTGGATTGCCTGCCGTATCGACGACGGCACCGGCTATCGAGCCTGGATTCGGGGTCAAATTAATCGTTACTTGCGTCGTCTGGTTCGAAGTCACGGTTGCTCCTGCAACCTGAGAGGTAAAGCCATCTGCAATAGCGGTGAGATAATAAGCGCCAACCGCTTCGCCAAGGAAACCGAAGCTGCCTTGTGGATCCGTAATCGCAGTGGAGATTAGTATGTTATTGCTGTTGAACAGTTGGACGAGCGCGCCGCCGATGGCTGGAGCGACCTTGCCAAGTATGATGCCGGGCTCTGGCTGCAGACGGAAATCAATCGGCGTGGTCGAGTTCGACATTACGATGGCGCCCAAAGTTCCGCTCTGATAATGAAGGGCTCGGACGGCGACCGTGTAGCTTCCAGGCGGCAGACTGTCAAAACGGAATGTGCTAACGTCGTCCGCAATGATAGAAGCGATCTGGAAGTTGTTAATGTCCGTCACGCTGACAAGAACGCCGAAGATTGGCTGTCCCGTACGCGCATCGACTACGGATCCTTGGATGCTGCCTGGGTCCGGAAGGAGCACAAGCGTTATCGGCGTTACTTCATCCGAACGTACGGTTACCGTTGCTGATGCCGTCTGGAAGTCTGGAGCAGAGGACAGGAGCGTATAGTTGCCTGGCGCTAAGCTGCTCGTCTGGAAATGTCCATTCGGATCTGAGAAAATCGTTGCGATCGTCACGCCATTCCCTGTCGATGTCTTGATAAGAACGGCTGCTCCTGCGACAGGGATTCCATTATTGTCGACAACGGTGCCGCTTAGCGTACCTGGGTTCGATTGGAGGACGAAGTTCGCGACGGCACGCTGTTCAGATGCGACAGTAACGCTCTGGAACGTGCTCTGGAATGTGTTCGCTGCAACTGTAATCAGGTATGGCGCAGGGAACAGATTTTCGATCAAATAGCTGCCGTCCGTCTGGGACACGTACCTTGTCGTTATTAAACCGCCGCCGCTCACGTTGAGACTGATCGTAAGGATGGCCCCTGCGATCGGATTGCCGCTGCTGTCCGTAACGGTTCCGCTTACCGACCCTGGATTCGGCGTCAGTACGAAGTTCTCGATTGTCGTCTCGCCAGGATTAACGACTGCACTGAACGACAGACCGCCGAAACCTTCGGCCCGGACGGATACGTAGTAGCTGCCAGGCGTGAGGTTGCCGATATCGTATGTCCCGTCCTCGCGTGTCGCAACACGCACGACGATAATGTTGTTGGAGAAAATACGGACGATCGCATCGGCGATCGGGTTGCCGCTCGTATCCGTAACGGTACCCGATATAGCGCCTGCAAGCTGCTGCAAGGCAACATTCAATGTAGTGACGGCACCTGCATTGATCAATGCGCCAATGGTTCTGCCGGCATAGCCTTCATCCATAATGACGACGGAATAGGAGCCTGGCTGCAGAGACGGAATCGTGTAGCTGCCGTCAGCGGCTGTTGAAGTCGTCTGAAGCGTGATTCCTTCGGATGTGAAGACGCGAATGCTTGCGCCGGCGAGAGGCGCGCCTGTTGCGCTGTCGGTAATGGTGCCGGTGAGCGTGCCTGCCACAGGAGACAGTGCTGCGTTAATCGTCCTTGTCTGGCCGGCTGTGATGGAGAAGCCGATAACTTGCGTAACGAACGTATCGGCAGATACGCGAAGCCGATCATTCGATGCAGGGGCAAGGGAAGAGAGCGTGTAGCTGCCGTCTGCGGCTGTGATGGCAGTCGACAGAATGCTGTTGCGGTTATCAAGCGCTTCAACCAGTGCGCCGGCGAGCGGCGCTCCTGTTTGTGCGTTCGTGATAATGCCGGTGACCGTCCCTGGATTCGGTGAGAGAACGGCATTGATCGTCCGTGTTTCGCCCACAACAAGAGTGATAGGGAAGTCTTTGGCCTGAAAGCCGTCAGCGGCGATGCTTACCCGGTAATAACCAGGTGTAAGGTTGTTAATGAGGTAATTGCCATCCAACCCCCCGTTCACCTGAATGACGCGTACTCCGATCGCATTCGTAACCGTTATCGTTGAATTTGCTATAGGAGCCCCTGTTCCGGCTGCCGTGACACTGCCTTGGATAGTAGCGGGGGTCGGTATAAGTGTGACGTTAACGGTTTGGACGGTGCCGACCGTAACGGTTGCAGAAGCGGTTGCGGTTAGATAAGTTGGCAGGCTGTAAGATAGCGAATAACTGCCGGGTATAAGGGACGGGAAGCTGTACACGCCGCCAGTGCCGGACGTTGTTTGTCCTGCTGCGATATTAGTTGCTGTGTTGGTGGCTGTTACGACTGCTCCAACTAACGGAAGTCCAGTTGCCTTATCAAGAATCGTCCCCGTGATGCCTCCTAGCGCTGTTACGTTGACGGTCGCAGAAGTAGGAGGGGCTGAGATGGAAGCGCCTGTGAAGCTGTCGATTCCGCTTGCCGACTTCGTATCGACCGTTCGAGTGCCCGACGTCGTGAATAAGCCGACGGCTTGATAATTAAGCGTCGCACTGGCGCCAACGGCCAGATTGCCAACGTTCCAGGTGAGCACCCTTGTAATGGCATTGAAGGCGGTCGTACCTAGCGTTTGGGATGTAACGGTGAAGGTAACTAATTTATCGAATAAGTAAGATGCCTGAACGAAAATCGTTGAAGCTGCGCTTCTGCCTGTATTGGTTACGGTAATGGTTCCTGTGAACGTTGTTGATTCGCCCGCAATAACAACCGGAGACGGTGTCGTAATGGTCTGTGTTACCGCGATCTTCGCTCTTACGTCGCCGCCTGCGATCGTTACAGGATCGCAGAATAGCGTGCTGAGCGTTTGTCCCGTGCCGATAAAGTCTTTGTTGAAATTGTTGTTGTTCGTTGCGGTGAAGAACAAGAATCGAGTAGAGGAACTGTCTGTAATGCCGAGCAGTTGGAATAAGCGAGCGGCGGGGACGAAAAAGTCGATGAAGAAGTTGGTAAGGTTGCCGAGTTTCGAACCATCTTCTGTCGCCTGAGCGCGAGCGATGTCGAAATTACAGATCGTTTCGGCGTAATTAGGAGCCCCTTTGCCATCGATTCCTTCAGCTTGATCTGTGAATACGTTCGGAATTTTGACCGTATTGGCAATCAGCTGCACCTCGTTGTCCAGCCCGTTAACGACAAGTTCCCATTCGTAAGTGGAAGGGTTGTTATCGGTGTCGAATAGGACGCCCCAAGCAAAGTTTTTGAAGTTGCTTTTATCTCTAGGGTCTGCATTTAGTCGCAATCGGAAGTAAACATTTGTGCCGTCATACGCATAATAAGCAGCAGGAAACTGCGCGTCTCCGACAATGTCCGTCTCATCTGGCGACACGTCGCGGACGGGGTCCGTGACAATGATGTTGCCTTGCCTTAGCGGCACGTATTGCGAATTACTTGGGAATGGCATGGAAACCTCCGTTGTATAGGAATGATGACCTTCGCTAGTACATAGATAGTCGCCCCTTCAGACGATTATTCATGTATATGTAGGAGACCTCACACGGGTAGCATATTTGTCAAAATAGGTGAAAACCCGGCAAAAGTTGCGCTGTAAAAATTGAACTGTTCAAAAATGTGCTAAAAGCGAACTATCCAATAATAAAAACGTTCGAATGTTCGTCTTTTGTCGTTGACAACCTTGGGCATGATTGTTACACTATAGAAGGCGCGCGGAATGTCGATTTCGCGCATAGTAAATCGGTTCGTATATACTCGGGAATAAGGCTCGAGCGTATCTACCCGGAAACCTTAAATTACCGGACTACGAGCGGATAGCAGGATGATAAGAGCTGCTTCTAGATGGAAGCAGCTTTCGACTGTCATTATGGCGGGGTTATGATGGCCCAAGCCCGATGTTTAGATCGATCTCCTGCAGCCGCTCTTAAGTCCTGAAGCCTACCTAATATTGGATTAGCGCTTTCGGGATTTTTTTGTTTCCGTATAACAATTTAGTTTGGATGACATTTTCATATAAAAAGGTGGTTATGATTCATGTCCGCAGTAGTTGGCGTCATCATGGGCAGCAAGTCGGATTGGGATACGATGAAATTGGCTTGCGACGTGCTTGAAGAGCTTGGCATCGAATACGAGAAGAAGGTTGTGTCTGCACACCGTACGCCTGATCTGATGTTCGAATACGCTGAGAGCGCCGTAGAGCGCGGCTTGAAGGTCATTATTGCGGGTGCGGGCGGCGCTGCTCATTTGCCGGGCATGGTTGCTGCGAAGACCTCGCTGCCTGTTATCGGGGTGCCCGTCAAGTCGTCGAACTTGAGCGGGCTGGATTCGCTTCTGTCGATCGTACAGATGCCGGGTGGCATTCCAGTCGCAACGGTAGCGATCGGCAACGCGGGCGGAACGAACGCTGGCCTGCTTGCCGCTCAGATGCTGGGTGCATTCGATCCGGCGCTTCAGGCACGCGTTGAAGCGCGCCGCGAGCGGATTAAGCAAGAGGTGCTGGCAAGCAGCGAAACACTGTAACAGCAGGACGGATAGAAAGATGAAACAAGGGGGCGCGAACAAGGTGTCTGAACGTACAACACCGCTGCTGCCAGGCAGCACGGTCGGTATTCTAGGCGGCGGCCAGCTCGGCCGCATGATGGCACTCGCCGGCAGCGCGATGGGCTATCGTTTTATCGCGCTTGACCCAACGGAAGACGCGCCTTGCGGTCAAGTAGCGGATCAGATTGTTGCGGCTTATAATGACCGCGAAGCAGCACGAGAGCTGGCGCGCCGCTCAGACGTTATTACGTACGAGTTCGAGAACGTCGACGCAGGTGTCGCAGCGATGCTGATGGACGAGTCATACGTACCGCAAGGCAGCGAGCTGCTGTACACGACGCAGCATCGTCTTCGCGAGAAGCGGGCGATCGAGGCATCCGGCGTGCGAGTAGCGCCATATCGCGAGATTCGCAGCGCAGAGGAACTTCGCGAGGCGGTTGCCGCATTCGGGACGCCATGCGTACTGAAGACCGCAACCGGCGGTTATGACGGCAAAGGCCAGTGGGTCATTAAGAGCGAGAGCGAGATCGAAGAGGCATACGAGACGTTGTCGAAGGCTCGAACGGAACTTGTGCTCGAACAATTCATTAAGTTCGACAAAGAGTTGTCTGTCATTGCTGCAAGGAGCACGACCGGCGAGATAAAGACGTTCCCGGCGGCAGAGAATATTCATGTCGAGAACATTTTGCACCTATCGATCGTCCCGGCACGTATTCCTGAAGAGGTGCAGCGCGAAGCGGAGCAGCTTGCCGCTCGCATCGCGGAAGGACTTGGCGCGTCTGGCTTGATCGCAGTCGAGTTGTTCTGGTCGGAGCAAGACGGCCTATATGTCAACGAGCTGGCTCCAAGACCTCATAATAGCGGACACTATACGATGGAGGCTTGCCGGACGTCGCAGTTCGAGCAGCATGTGCGTGCGATCTGCGGATTGCCGCTTGGCGATACGTCGCTGTTGACGCCAGTCGTCATGGTCAACGTGCTCGGACAGCATGTTGAGCCGCTTCTTGAGCGGATGGCGAAGCCTGACGAAGCGGCAGCGCTTTATGGCGTCGCGCCGAAGGTTCATCTGTATGGCAAGAAGGATGCTGTTCACAAACGCAAGATGGGGCATGTCAACGTCCTGGCCGAGAATACGGACAAGGCGCTGCAATATATAGAAGAAACACTAATTTGGAAGGTGTGAAGGTAAGATGTTGGAGCGTTACAGCAGACCAGAGATGAGAGCGATTTGGACCGAGGAGAATAAATTCAAGGCTTGGCTCGAAGTTGAGCTTTGCGCATGCGAAGCTTGGGTAGAGCTCGGCGTTATTCCACGCGAAGACGTAGAAGCGCTTCGCGCTAACGCATCGTTCAGCATTGACCGCATTAACGAAATCGAGCTTGAAACGCGCCATGACGTTATCGCATTCACGCGTGCCGTATCCGAGACGGTCGGCCCTGAGCGCAAATGGGTTCACTACGGCCTGACGTCGACGGACGTTGTTGATACAGCGAACGGTTACCTGCTTCGCCAAGCGAACGAAATTCTTCGCGCTGACATCGAGCGCTTCGTCGAAATTCTTCGCGGACAAGCAGTGAAATACAAAGACACGCCGATGATGGGCCGCACGCACGGCGTACACGCCGAGCCAACGACGTTTGGTCTGAAGCTTGCCCTCTGGTATGAAGAGATGAAACGGAACCTGGAGCGCTTCAACCGTGCAGCAGACGGCGTTCAATTCGGTAAAATTTCCGGTGCGGTCGGCACGTACGCGAACATCGATCCATTCGTAGAAGAGTTCGTTTGTAAGAAACTCGGCACGAAGCCGGCGCCAATCTCGACGCAAACGCTCCAACGCGACCGCCACGCGGAATACATGGCGACGCTCGCGCTCGTAGCTACGTCGCTCGACAAGTTCGCAACGGAAATCCGCGCGCTGCAGAAGAGCGAGTTCCGTGAAGTGGAAGAGCCATTCGCGAAAGGTCAGAAAGGTTCGTCCGCAATGCCGCACAAACGCAACCCGATCGGCTGCGAGAACATCTCCGGCCTGGCACGCGTTATCCGCGGCCACATGGTATCGGCATACGAGAACGTTCCGCTCTGGCACGAGCGCGACATCAGCCACTCGTCGGTTGAACGCATCATCCTGCCGGATGCAACGATGCTGCTGAACTATATGCTGAACCGCCTGGGCAACATCATCGCGAACCTGACGGTGTTCCCGGAGAACATGAAGCGCAACATGATGTCGACGTACGGCGTGCCGTTCTCCGGCCGCATCATGACAAAGCTGATCGACAAAGGCTTCAGCCGCGAGCAAGCGTACGACACGGTTCAACCGCGCGCGATGCAAGCATGGGAGACGCAGCGTCAGTTCCGCGACATCATCGCAGAAACGCCTGAGATCACGAGCCAACTGTCGGCTGAAGAGATCGAAGATGCATTCAACCCGCAATGGCACCTGAAGCACGTCAGCACGATCTTCACGCGTTTGGGTCTGAACTAAGCGCGAAGCGTGCACGCTCTTGAATTCGCGAAGCGCAGCGCATCCCGCAGGGATGACTCGCTAGCGCGAAGCCATCTAGGTACGCACTAGCCAAGAGCGTGTCCCGCAAGGGACGACAAGCGGCTTGCAGCACGGAGCAGCAAGGGCGCGTCGAGTAATGAAGCACACGTGTTACCGGATCTAGATACGCAAGTATGAGAGCGGGTCCCGCCAGGGACGGAAAGCGTGGACACGCTCCACCGTAGCAAGACAAGCCCATTCCGGAGTCCAGAGGATGGAATCCTTTGGGGCCCTCCCTTGCAGGGAGGGTTTGGGTGGGTAGAAAAAACTAGGGAGATGAGTCTCGAGTGGCATCCCAAGCAATCTCGACGGCAGTTGATTATGTAAAAGCTCCGCTTGTGTACAAAGGCAAAGTACGCGAACTGTACGATCTCGGCGAACATTTCTTGATCGTCGTAACGGACCGCATCAGTGCGTTCGACTACGTGCTGGACCCAGCAGTGCCGGACAAAGGCAATGTGCTGAACAGCCTGTCGGCATTCTGGTTCGAGCAAACGGCAGAGATGCAGCCGAACCATGTAGTCCACACGGATGTTAACAAGCTTGGCGACGTGATTACCGAGCCTGAGCTCCTTCGCAACCGTATTATGGTGACGAAGAAAGCGGAGCGCATCGATATCGAGTGCGTCGTACGCGGCTATATCACTGGCGGCGGTTGGAGACAATACCAGCAGACGCAAGCGATCAATGGCATCGAACTGCCAGCTGGGCTTCGCAAGAACGAACGTTTCCAACAGCCGATTTTCACTCCGGCAGCTAAGAACGACGTTGGCCACGACGAGGACATTCCGTTCGAGCGCATGGAAGAGCTTGTAGGCAAGGACATCGCAGCAGAGCTTCGCGACCGCAGCATCAAGCTATATGAGTTCGCTCACAGCTATTGTGCAGAGCGCGGCATCGTGCTCGCCGACTGCAAATTCGAATTTGGCCTTATCGATGGCAAAGTCATTCTGATCGACGAGATCTTCACACCGGATTCCTCGCGCTTCTGGGCGACGGACAAGTATGAGCTCGACACGGAGATCGACAGCATGGATAAAGAGCCAGTACGGACTTATCTGCTGAATTCCGATTGGGATAAGAACAGCAAGCCAGATCCGCTGCCAGCATCGGTCGTTGAAGAGACGACGAACCGTTACCGCGATATTTATCGTCGTTTGACGGGCACGGAATTGCGTTAATACAGGAGCATGAACGGCAGCAGCAGCTTGTCTGCCGATACGATAGATCAAATACCTATTATTCCCTTTAGGAGGAATTCCCCAATGAAAGCAAAGGTTTACGTGACGATCAAAGAAAACGTATTGGACCCGCAAGGAACAGCGGTTCAAGGCGCACTCCATACAATGGGCTTCGCAGAAGTAGGCAGCGTACGCATCGGCAAATACCTTGAGCTTGAACTGGACACGAACGATAAAGCAGAAGCGGTAGCACGCGTGAAGGCAATGTGCGAGAAGCTGCTGGCTAACGTTGTTGTTGAAGACTATCGTGTTGAACTGGAGGGCTAAGACGTGAAATTTGCGGTACTCGTATTTCCAGGCTCCAACTGCGACATCGACTGCTACAAAGCAGTAGAAGATACAATCGGCCAGAAAGTCGACTTCGTATGGCACACAGCGACGGACCTGTCCGGCTATGACGCAATTCTCGTACCAGGCGGCTTCTCCTACGGCGACTACCTGCGCTGCGGCGCAATCGCTCGCTTCGCTCCTGTTATGAACGAAGTTATCAAAGCTGCCGAGCAAGGCAAATTCGTACTCGGCATTTGCAACGGATTCCAGATTCTGACGGAAGCTGGTCTGCTGCCAGGCGTACTGCGCCGCAACGAGAACCTCAAGTTCCGCTGTCACAGCGCATTGCTCGAGGTTGTGAACAACAACACAGCATTCACGAACCAATACAACGAAGGCGAGATCATCGACATTCCGATCGCGCACGGCGAAGGCAACTACTACTGCGACGACGAGACGCTGGCGAAGCTCCAATCGAACAACCAGATCGTATTCCGTTACAAAGCGGGCGCTAACCCGAACGGCTCGATCGATGACATCGCAGGCATTAGCAACGAACGCGGCAACGTAGTCGGCATGATGCCGCACCCTGAGCGCGCGATCGCTGAGATTCTTGGTTCTGCAGACGGCAAACGGATGTTCACGTCGATTTTGAATGCATGGAGGGAACAACATGGCGCAGCAGTTAACGGCTAAGGAGCCAACAGCACAACAGATCGTTGATCAGAAGATTTATCAGCAATTCGGTGTGAGCGACTATGAATTCGAGCTTATCTGCGGATTCTTGGGCCGCCTGCCTAACTATACGGAAATCGGCGTATTCAGCGTTATGTGGTCGGAACACTGCGCGTACAAGAACTCCAAGCCGATTCTGAAGAAGTTCCCGATCACGGGCCCGAAAGTTCTGATGGGTCCGGGCGAAGGCGCCGGCATCGTGGACATCGGCGACAACCAAGCGGTTGTTTTCAAAATCGAATCGCATAACCACCCGTCGGCAGTTGAGCCTTACCAAGGCGCAGCAACGGGCGTGGGCGGCATTATCCGCGACATTTTCTCCATGGGTGCTCGTCCGATCGCGTCGCTTAACAGCCTCCGTTTCGGTCGTCTCGAGAATGATCGCGTTAAATATTTGTTCGAGAACGTCGTTAGCGGCATCGCTGGCTATGGCAACTGTATCGGTATCCCGACGGTTGGCGGCGAAGTTATGTTCGACGAAAGCTACGAAGGCAACCCGCTCGTTAACGCAATGTGCGTAGGTCTTATCGATCACGATAAAATCCAACGCGGTGTAGCGAAGGGCGTAGGCAACCCGGTATTCTACGTTGGTCCGGCAACGGGCCGCGACGGTATCCACGGTGCAACGTTCGCATCCGTCGAGCTGTCGGAAGAATCCGAAGAGAAGAAAACAGCCGTACAAGTCGGCGACCCGTTCATGGAGAAGCTCGTTATGGAAGCGACGCTCGAGCTGATCAACTCCGGTATCGTTCTCGGTATCCAGGACATGGGCGCGGCTGGTCTGACGTGCTCCAGCTCCGAGATGGCATCGAAGGCAGGCAACGGCCTTGAGCTGTACCTAGACAACGTGCCGCAACGCGAGAAGGACATGACGCCTTACGAAATGATGCTCTCCGAGTCGCAAGAACGCATGCTGTTCGTTGTTACGCCGGAGAACGAAGCGCAAGCAATGGAGATTTTCGAGCGTTGGGGCGTTATCTGTGCCAAAGTCGGCAAAGTAACGGACGACGGCCGTCTCCGCCTGTTCCACAAAGGCGAGCAAGTAGCCGACATGCCTGTTAAAGCACTCGTTGATGAGTGCCCGGTGTACAACAAACCGTCGCAAGAGCCTGCTTACTATGCGGCGAACGCGAAGATCGATACGACGGCTTACCCAGAAGTAACGGATCTGACGGGCGCGCTGAAGCAAGTGCTCGGATCGCCGACGGTAGCAAGCAAAGAGTGGGTCTACAACCAATACGACTACATGGTTCGCACGAGCACGGCTGTTCAGCCAGGTTCGGACGCAGCAGTCGTAACGATTCGCGGCACGCGCAAAGCGCTCGCGATGACGACGGACTGCAACGGTCGTTATGTATACCTCGATCCGGAAGTAGGCGGACGTATCGCAGTAGCAGAAGCATCCCGCAACATCGTTTGCTCCGGTGCTGAGCCGCTTGCCGTTACGGACAACCTGAACTTCGGTTCCCCTGAGAAGCCTGAAGTGTTCTGGCAGATCGAGAAAGCGGCAGACGGCATGAGCGAAGCTTGCGTAACGCTCGAAACGCCGGTTATCGGCGGTAACGTCTCCCTGTACAATGAGAATGCAAAAGGCGCGATCTACCCAACGCCGGTTATCGGCATGGTTGGTCTCGTGCACGACATTGATCATATTACGACGCAATCGTTCAAATCCGAAGGCGACGTTATCGTCCTCCTCGGCGAGACGAAAGCAGAGATGGGCGGCTCCGAGCTGCAATACGTCCTGCAAGGCAAAACGGAAGGCCGTCCGCCGCAAATCGACCTCGCAGTCGAGAAGCGCACGCAGAACGCGGTGCTCGAAGCAATCCGCGCTGGTCTCGTCGCTTCGGCGCATGACCTGTCCGAAGGCGGACTGGCTGTAGCAGTAGCAGAATCTTGCTTCGGCACGGGCCTCGGCGCTAGCGTTAACGTAGCAACGGAGCTTCGCGCTGACCATGCACTGTTCAGCGAATCGCAATCGCGTATTCTTCTCACGGCTAAGGCTGACAAAGCAGCTGAGCTTCAAGCGCTTCTTAACGAGCGCGGCGTAGTGAACGCAGCAATCGGTACGGTAACGGCAGCAGCAACGCTGAACATTCAAGTGAACGGCAACCAAGGCGTTAACGCGCCGGTTGAACAACTGGAGAAGGTCTGGAAGGAAGCGATCCCATGTCTCATGAAGTGAAGCAGCTAACGCTGTGGACCGGAGACCATTATAACGAAGGCATCGGACGAGACGATATTTTTGACAAATTGCGTGAGGAGTGCGGCGTATTCGGGGTATTCAATTGCCCGAACGCCTCCTCTCTTTCCTACTACGGGCTGCATGCACTGCAGCACCGTGGCGAGGAGAGCTCGGGCATTTGTACGGTTGAGAGCGACAACCCGCGCAACTTCAATTACCACCGCGGCATGGGTCTTGTGAAAGAAGTGTTCACGCAGGATGTGCTGGGCACGTTGACGGGCGACCGCTCGATCGGACATGTTCGCTACTCGACTTCGGGCGAGAGCCGACTGGCCAATGCGCAGCCGCTGATCTTCAAATACCGTGACGGCGACCTTGCAATCGCAACGAACGGCAACCTCGTGAACGCACCGGAGATCCGTCAAGAGCTCGAGCGCAAAGGATCGATCTTCCAGACGTCGAGCGACACGGAAGTTATCGCTCACTTGATCGCACGTTCGGACAAGGATTTCGTTGAGGCAGCTCGCGACGCGCTTGCTCGCGTTGTCGGCGGTTTCGCATTCCTCATCATGACGAACGACAAACTGATTGTCGCATCGGATACGAACGGCTTGCGTCCGCTTGCGATGGCGAAGCTTGGCGACGGTTATGTTTTCTCTTCGGAAACATGCGCATTCGAGGTTGTCGGCGCTGAATTCGTTCGCGACATTATGCCTGGCGAGATGCTCGTGCTTGATCGTGACGGCATGCGCGAAGAACGTTTCGCGAAGGCTGAGCGCAAAGCGGTATGCGCGATGGAATACATTTATTTTGCTCGCCCGGACAGCGATATTCATGGTGCGAACCTGCATATGACGCGTAAGAAAATGGGTCAGCGCCTCGCGCTTGAATCGTTCGTTGACGCGGATATCGTAACCGGCGTACCGGATTCGTCGATCTCGGCGGCTATCGGTTATGCCGAGCAGACGGGTATTCCTTACGAGCTTGGACTTATTAAGAATAAATATACGGGCCGGACGTTCATCCAGCCTTCTCAAGAGCTTCGCGAGAAGGGCGTTAAGATGAAGCTGTCTGCCGTTCGCAAGATTGTTGAAGGCAAACGCGTCGTTATGATCGATGACTCGATCGTGCGCGGCACAACGTCGCTTCGCATCGTCAACCTGCTTCGCGAAGCTGGCGCGACGGAAGTGCATGTGCGCATTACTTCGCCTCCTTTTGCAAACCCTTGCTATTATGGCATCGATACGCCTGACCGCAAGGAGCTCATCGCATCGTCGAAGACGGTCGAAGAGATTCGCAAGGCGATCAACGCGGATTCGCTTTATTTCTTAAGCAGCGATGGCTTGGTGGACACGGTTGGCATCGGCGAGGATATGGATAACAGCGGCCTGTGCATGGCTTGCTTCAACAACCACTACCCGACACCGGTTGACGAGTCGTCGGACAAGAGCTGCAGCTGTTAATAAAACCCGACTAGCGGGTATACGATCGAACGATAAGGAGTGACTGTTGGTGTCATCTGAAGCTTATAAACAAGCCGGCGTCGATATCGCGGCAGGCAATGAAGCAGTCGAACGGATGAAGAAGCATGTGAAACGGACGTTCCGCCCGGAAGTGCTGACGGATCTCGGCGGCTTCGGCGGCCTGTTCGGACTGAACAAGGATAAATACGAGGAGCCTGTTCTCGTATCCGGTACTGACGGCGTCGGTACGAAGCTGAAAATCGCATTTGCGATGGACAAGCATGACACGATCGGTATCGATGCGGTCGCTATGTGCGTGAACGACATTATCGTGCAAGGTGCAGAGCCGCTCTTCTTCCTCGACTACCTCGCATGCGGCAAGGTAGAGCCGGAGAAGATCGAAGCAATCGTCAAAGGCATCGCAGACGGCTGTCAACAAGCTGGCTGCGCGCTGATCGGCGGCGAGACGGCAGAGATGCCGGGCATGTACCAAGGCGAAGAATATGATATCGCCGGTTTCACGGTTGGTATCGTAGACAAGAAGAAAATTATCGACGGCACGACGATCGCTCCTGGCGATGCGGTTATCGGCGTAGCATCGAGCGGCATTCACAGCAACGGCTACTCGCTCGTTCGCCGTCTGCTGCTTGAGCAAAGCGGCTTCGGCCTTCAGGACGCGCTTCCTGAGCTGGACGGCGCTAAGCTGGGCGACGTACTGATCGAACCAACGAAGATTTATGTCAAATCCGCACTGGCGCTTGCTGAGCAAGTAACGGTTAAGGGTATGGCGCACATTACGGGCGGCGGCTTCATCGAGAACATCCCGCGCGTACTGCCGGAAGGCGTGAACGTGAACGTTGAATACGGCTCGTGGCCGATTCAACCGATCTTCAAGCTGATGCAAGACAAAGGCTCCATTACGAACCGCGACATGTTCACGACGTTCAACATGGGCGTTGGCCTCGTTGTCGTTGTACCTGCTGACCAAGCGGACAAAGCACTGAGCGTACTGGCTGACCTGGGCGAGAAAGCTTACCGGATCGGCGACGTTACAGCGGGCAACCGCATCGTGACGTTCACGGGGGCAGAAGTCTAATGAGCAAATTGCGTGTTGCTGTATTTGCATCCGGCCAGGGCACGAACTTTCAAGCGCTGGTCGATGCGGTACGGGATCAAAAGCTCGATGTAACCATCGAGCTTTTGGTTTGCGACAGGCCTTCGGCGGCTGTCATTGAACGGGCACGTCTTGCTGGCGTGGAAACGTTCGTATTCAAGCCGAAGGATTACCCGTCCCGCGAGGCTTACGAGTCGGAAATCGTTGCGGAGCTCGAGCGCCGCGGCGTTGAACTCATTGTATTGGCTGGTTACATGCGCATTGTGACTTCCGTGCTGGTCGAGCCTTTCTATGGCCGTATGATCAACATCCATCCGTCGCTGCTGCCGGCATTCCCGGGCGTGAACGGCATTGGCCAAGCTTACGAGTATGGCGTGAAGCTGACAGGCGTTACCGTTCACTATGTGGATGGCGGTCTGGACAGCGGACCAATCATCGCGCAGCGGACTGTCGAGGTGTGCCAGGACGATACGGAATCGTCCCTGGGCGAGCGAATCCACGCTGTGGAGCAGGCACTGCTCCCATGGGTCGTGGCGCAAATCGCCGCCGGCCGCGTCGCGCTCGACGGACGCCGCGTGACGATTGGGTAGAAATGAAGCGCGTTAGCGTTTAGTGCGCTGCGCGGGCTGAAATTAGGTGCAGAATTGCACCTAATTGGCGCGTGGGCGCTGCGTGCGGCTGAATAAGGTGCAGAAATGCACCTTATTGGCGGTGAACGCCACGGTGAGCCGAGATAAGGTGCAGAAATGCACCATATTGGCACTGATCGCCACGGCGAGGCGAGATAAGGTGCAGAAATACACCATATTGGCGGTGGACGCCACGGTGAGCCGGGATAAGGTGCAG
>NZ_BTCK01000071.1:0-23790 GCF_033239625.1 Paenibacillus sp. CCS19 | reverse complement strand
CCCCTTCCCGCCCTAAACCTAATGAATGGCATGTCCAAATTATAGCATTCCCATCAACAAGGAAAAAGCGCCCTCAAGCTTCGTGTATCGAAGCTCAAAGACGCTTGCATGAATGGTCTTACGCAAATAAGCGTGTCGGGATTTACTCGCCGGCAATACCTGTACGTTCCACACTCTCGACGAAGTAACGCTGCGTGAAGAGATACAGAACAAGGATTGGCAGAATCGTCAGCATGACGCCAGCCATAATCTGGTTCTGCAGCGTCGGAGCCTGACCGATTGCGCTCGCAGCACCCGTAGAAGATGCGGATTGCTGGGCACTCATGTCCGCAATACCGTTGAAGAATGCCATGCTCTGCGACAGGTTGAAGTACTCTGGCACGAGCAGGTACAGGTTCGGCTCGAACAAGTCGTTCCAGTGCCATACGACCGAGAACAGGAAGACAACGAGCATAGCTGGCTTGGCCAGCGGAAGCATGATCCCCCAGTACGTACGGAATGCGCCTGCGCCGTCAATCCGTGCAGCTTCCTCCAGTACGTTCGGCAGCTGTCGATAGAACTGAATGAAGATCAGTACGAACAGTGCACCTTTCAAGCCATGACCCATAATCGCGGGTACGACGAACGGAAGATGCGTGTTCATCCAATTCAGATCAAGGAAGAACGAGAACAATGGTACAACGATCGTCTGCGGCGGAACCAGGAATGTAAACACGACCATGGCAAGCCAGAATGCTTGACCTGGGAACCGATACCGCGCGAAGCCATACCCGATAAACGAACAGCTGATAATCTGCAGAGCCGCACTGCCGAACGAGATGATGACACTGTTCAGGAAGGATGGCCAATAGTTGAGGTATTCAGCTGCGATCGAGTAATTGCTCAGACTGAACATCTTCGGAATCCAGCGGATCGTTGCATCAGCAACGTCTTCTGGCCGCATGAGCGACTTCGAAATAATGTACAGCAGAGGGTAAACAAAGACGAATGACAGACTCAGCAGCACGAAGTAGTATAGCGCCATGCCGATAATGTTCCGTCCGCGTTTCGCGGCAGAATGCTTCCAAACCGCATTCGTCTTGACGGAGAGATCCGACAGCTGGCGAATTTTCAATGTTGTCATCGCTCCTTACCCCCTTCCTTCTGTAGCAGCTAAGCTTCTGCGGAAAATAATAAATACGATAGCAAGTACGATTGCGATCAAGATGAAGTAAATCCATCCGAGCGCCGATGCGTACCCGTAGTTGTTCTTCTGGAACACTTGCTGAGTGACGATATAATCCATGACTTTGTTATCAGCCTTCGTGAACATGTTGACGATGCTGTACAACGTGTTGACGAACAACATTGGAATAATCATCGGGAACGTAATTTTCCAGAAGCTTTCCCACTTCGTCGCACCGTCCATCTTCGCCGCTTCATACAATTGCGGCGAGATCGTCTGCAGACCTGCGATGAAGATCAGAATCTGTACGCCGGAGTCCCACATAACGAGCGTCAGCGAGTCTGCATACTCAAGCAGCGGCTCAAGGACATTCTCAGGAATAATGCCGCCTAATTTGTCCATGAGATCGCCCTGCGTGAAGATCGGAAGCTGTGCAGCGCCTTGCTGCATCAGCTCCTTCAGCACCGCGCCCGAGGCGATAATAACGGGAAGGAAGAAAATCCCGCGGAATATCGTCCGGCCTTTGATCTTGCCGTTAAGCAGCAATGCGCTGAACATCGCGAAAATCAAAATAAGCGGTACCTGCGTCAGCATCGTCGACATCGTCGACTTGAGCAGCGGCAGGAAATCGATATCGGTCGAGAATGCCGAACGGTAGTTCAGCATTCCGACGTAAGATGCTTGCAGGCCGTTCTTACTGGTCTCCATATTATTGAAGGAGAAGTACAACGAACGTCCGAGCGGATAAGCCATGAACAAGAAGAATCCAGCGATCCAGAGCGAAATGAAGGAATAACCTTCTAGGATATGACGTCCTCTCATCGAGAGTCCGAGTTTTTTATTCACGGTTATTGACCTCCATTCCCTACCGTGTAACCAAGCGCAGGTACAGTCACTCCGCCCACGATTGCGTCTGCATCGCCATAGTTCACGATGATTTGCGTGCCGCCATCATAGGTCGTACGGAATACATCTGCCGACAGCTTCTCATGATTCGTAATCGCCTTGCCGGCGATGCTCTCATAATAAGACGCGGTTTCCGCATATTCCGTCGACGCGTTGTCGATCCACGATGTGTATTGCGAGCTGAACAGTCTCGTTTCTAACGTACGCTGAAGCTTGCTCGTTTCCGCATAAGTCAGCTCCAGGCTAGGCAGTGCACCGTACTCCAGCGCACGAAGCTTCTCTACTTGAGCATCGTCACGCAGATTGGTTGGCGATGCCGTGTAAGGTACGAGCCCGTGTACAGCGATTTGATAAAACGGAACCGTCTCATCCATAAAGATGAAGTGACTCGAATCAAGTGGAGCGTTATCGATCTTATTCACATGACCAAGCGTGTACGCGAATCCGTAGTCTACGCCTGTGCCGCCGACTTTGCCGCGAATGGCATCTAGCGCACTAACCCACGCGCTTGCCGTCTGCTCGCGCTGCGTAATTGAACGCGGATCAAGGTCAGAATACAGATTATCGCCCCAATAAGCCAACTGCACGCCATCAATGCCCAAGCTTGCATAGTTGTCCAGCTCTTTCAGGACATGTTTGTTGACGACCCGTTCCGGCTTCATCAGATAGAACATCTCGAAGTCCTTGTTCCACCGTTCCGAGATGAAGTAGTTCGGATCTTCCTTCACTTGCTTATCCATGCCGCGAATCGCGTCCTTGCTCTTGCTCATGCCGTCGCTTTCGGAATAAGCGCGCGCGTAGTTCGCTTCCAGATACAGCTTAACGCCCTTCTGTTTCGCATAGGCTGCAAGCTCTTTCAGTTCCTTCGAACCACCTAGCTGCTTCTCAACCGGGAAGTGGTCTGGTTGATCGCCATACATGCCGTCGTCCGACCAGCCTTCGAATGTCAGCTCGAGATTCGCCATCCCTTTCGCAGCATAAGCGTCGATAATGGATTTCGCCTGTTCGAACGTCGTCATTTTGATGAAGGTCGATCCCAGAATGTCGTCACGAATAAGGCCGCCGTACAGCTTGATGCTGAGCGGATAACCGCTTTGCTCGACAGGCTGAACGTTTTGTTCCGTCATCAAGTAATTGCGGTAAGCCTTCGCGAGGCCAACATAGTTCGCATCTTGACCTTCCAAGGTAACGAAACGAACCTTACGATCGCCCGCAATGCGCTCGCCTTGGAAGAATGGAATTTGACCCGATGTCCCAATGAAAATAACGTCCTGCTTCCGGTAGATGAACTCCGCCGATGTCCGGTACATTGGAATCGCGCGAATGCCGGAAGGCGTAGCATTGATCTTCGCATCATATTGACCTTGCGTTACGATACCGAGGGAGCCGATTCCGTTACGGTAATTGCCGAACACCGGAAGGGCAATCTTCTCTTTGAATGGCAACGCCCGCTCCCAATCGGCTTCCATGTCGGTATGAGACGGCGCAACGTATGCATCATCGTCACCATAAATCGTTTCGGAATAACCCGCAAAGAACTGTGCGTGTGTTTTCTTGTAATTAATCAGTGCGCCTGAACCGTCCGGTACAAACAGTGCGCCTTGCTCATCTCCCGAAGCAGCATTCCAGAATGGAAGCGGCTCGATGCTGAGTAGTCTCGCCTGCCCTTCTTCTTTGATCGAGTCATCCGGAATCGTCACTTCAAAACCATTGTCCGTCAGTCGGTACTCGAGCGCGAAGCTGATCTTCTCTTTCGTGTGGAACGTGACCTTCGCGCCGTAGTCGGTCGTCTCGATTTCGAATTTATTTTCTTTCTCTTTGAGCGTATACGTCGATGTGGTGTCAGCGCCCATCGTATATTTGATGTGAGCAGGCGAGTCCATAAATTTCTTGTTGTTCGGCATCGTCGACTTCGGCACCTGCGGCGAACCAAGCCACTGCTGCTTCGTCGATTTCTCGACGATACGAACATTGCCTGTCTTCTCATCGATGTACAGCTCGTACTTATCATTCTCCGATACTTTGGTCGTAGCTGTAACTGCTGTCAGCTTCACGGCAGGAACCGCTGTTTCCGTATCCGCCGCTTCCGTATCTGCAGCCTCCGTATCGTCGATCACAACCGGCTCCGAATCGGCAGCCGTGTCTGCAGCGACAGCATCTACAGCCGCTTCGCTGTCCGCTGTGTCTACGACTGCCGCGGCCTCCGTCTCTTCACCCTGCGACTCGCCTTCCGCTAGCCCGAGGTAAGGATACAGACCGCCGACGATGATCAACATCGCCGCGGCGATCAGCCATTTACGTTGTTTGAACATCCTCGCTCCTCCTACCTTCGGAAATTCAATTCTTGCCAGAGCTCTGTAATAAAGTTGATCAGCTGATTCATCAGACCGAACAGTAGAATGCCGATGAACCAAATAATTGCGATACCGACAATGCTCAGGATCGTAATCCAGACCACTTTCCACGGCTCGAAGTCGTGCAGCACTTTTACTTTAATAAGCAGCAGCCATGCGGACCAATAGATCGCTACATTCACGAGGAACGAGTAGATCGAATTCTCGTCAAGGGCAAGCAGATTCGTCAGCAAGGTTACCGGTACGATCATTACGACATATGGCACAAGCGCGAATGCGCTGCCGACGAATACTTCTTTGAACTTGCCCTCGCCATCGAGAATCGCGCTTACGCCCCAGTTCGCCACGCTCCAGGTCAGCCAAGGCACAACCAGCCATACAAACTCCTGCAAGTACGACACTTCATACGCTTCTCTTGTCTGGAAGGCATAGCCCGTTACAACGATGGAGATCATCTTCGCAAGAAAGGCGAGCACGATTACGATCGGCGCATCAATCCACCGAATTCGCTTCGGTTCCTGAATATCATTGTAGAAATTGAATGGATGCGTCAGCACTTGCTTCATAAGTTGAAACGTTTGAATCATTGCGGGATTCCCCCTCCTTGCTGGGCGCCGTGATTAGGACGGTTCGTGCGAATACGGCGCGCAACCAGTCTCCAAACCCAAGGAATCAAGTAGCGCAACAGAATAATGGCACCTACAAGAATGAGACAGATGGAGAGGAAGTGATCGCGCATATATTCTTTGCGGTATTCCTTGAACGCGACGGAATAATCTCCCCTGGAATTCGCAAGCTTGAAGTAGCTCATCGCTTCTTTGTACCGCTCGGCTTTATAAAGCGCTTTGCCGATTGCCAGATAAGCGAGCTCGTAGTTAGCGTTCTCGCGAAGCACTTCATTCCATAGACCTTCCGCTTCGTCATATCGGCCATCCACATAGAGCGCCGATGCCTTCTGAACGAGGCGAGCAAACGGCGTTGTACGGAACAAGTCGATACGGTTACGGCCTTTGTCAGCGACGAAAATCGTGCCGTCCGACGATTGCGCAAGCGCCGACGGCGTTACGAACAGACCGTCTTGCTGGCCTAAGCCGCCGAATGCGAACAACATGTTGCCAAGCTTGTCATATTGGAACACTTTGCTCGTCTGAAGATCCAGCGCTGTGAAAATACCGTTCGCGTCAACGGCTACGTCAACGAACGAGGAAACCATGAATGGTCCGTTGCTCCAACGGTCGCCGTATTGACGAGCGCCCCCGATCGTGTCGACGCCTACCGGCGAGAGACGTTTGATCTGACTCGTCTCTGTACCGAGCGTCGTGGTGAAAATAAACCCTTCATTATCGAGCACCGCATTAGAGAACTCAAGCGGTTTGATCGTTGCCATCTGCGACTTCTGCGCATCGGTTGCGAACATGTTGCGAAGCAGACGTCCCCAGCTGAAGCCGATATGGTTTGCACCATAGAAGCCTTTGAAAGCACCGTTCTTATCGATTTGAAGCAAGCCTTGCGTGTTGCCGTCCGATACAACGAACATGTAACCGCGCTTATCGACCAGCAGCTTCGACGGCGAATACGAGAACGTATCGCCGATCAGCGGGCTCTCCGGCTTGCCGAATTGCTTCATATATTTGCCATTCTTATCGAACAATACGATACGCGCATTCTTCGTATCTGCAACGTAGACCGTACCGTCCGGCGTTACGTATACGCCTTTGGGCTCGGACAGTACACCGTCGCCTTCTGTATCGCCAATCGTACGAACGTATTGCAGCGAAGAATCCAGCTGGATGACGCGGCTGTTGCCCGTGTCTACGATGTACACGGATTTATCTTCGGCAACGAATATGTCCTCCGGCGCACTGAGCGCACCGGTAGGCAGACCGTAACCATCGATGGATTGCTTATATATGTAGCCGTTAATGGAAGCAACGTCTCTTCCCTTCGTACTCCATATATAACCTTGGTAAGGCGTAGCTGCAGACGATTTGCCCGGGATGAACGTGTATAGGAGGGCAAACGCCACTACAGCGGCCATTACTTTTGTCATGACTCTCATTTACGCGCCCCTCCTACTCTTTCAGACCCGAGTGTGCCATCGTTTGAAGCACCATTCGCTGCGTTACTACGAAGACAATAATCGTAGGAATAATCATTAATAAGCTTGCTGCGCCGAGCGTACCGACGCGTGCGATAACACCGACACCGCCGCTGAGCGTAAGCACCGCGAACGGCAGTGTTTTCATATCATCGTCGGTCGTATATACCTGGGCCGGATGCGGATCGTTCCATGCAGCGATAAAGCTAAGCAGCGCGAAGGTCGAAATGGCAGGCTTCAGCATCGGCATGACGACTACCCAGAACACTTTCCACTCGGATGCACCGTCCATCCGTGCAGCCTCCAGCAGCGCATCCGGCAGCTGACGCAAGAACTGCGTCATCAGGAACATTCCGACAGGTGCGGCTACGAACGGCAGAATGAGTGCCCAGTACGTATTGATCAGCCCAAGCTTACTGATAAGCAAATATTGCGGAATTTGCACAACGAGCGGCGAGAACATCAGTGCAAGGACGATCATGTTGAAAATAAAGCTGCCGAAACGCATTTTGTGTTTGGCCAGCGGATACGCCGCCATCGCAGAAATAATAACACCGAAAACGACGATGCAGCCGCTGACGAATATGCTGTTAAAGATATAACGGGAGAACGGCACGGACGTTGTACCCGTAATGAGCAGCAAGTCCCTGAAGTTCATCATCGTTGGGTTTTTCACGAAAAACCGCGGCGGGAACAGGAACAACTCGCTCGTCGGCTTGAACGCGTTAGAAATCATATAAATCAGAGGCAATAACATCAGCAGGCCAAACGCCGTAAGCAACAGATACAGCACGATGCCGCCCCAATCGATTCTTCTGCCTTTCACTACAGAGCCAGTCATCGTGGTATCAGTCCTTTCCTAGCCATTTGAATAAGACACGATTGACGCCGATCATCATCGCGAACAGGACGACTGCAATTGCTGCTGCATATCCCATCTCGAACTTAATGAATGCATAATCGTACATATGGGTCATGATGGTATGACCTGCATACAGCGGCGACGGCAAGCCGACGAGCTGCAGACTGACGTCAAAGACAGTCAACGAGCTTACGATCTGCAGGACGCCGCCGAAGAGCAGCTGAGGCTTAACGGCTGGAATCGTAATATAGAACAGCTGCTGCCAACGGAACCGGATACCGTCAATCGATCCTGCTTCGTATAGATCCTTCGGAACGTTCTGCAGGCCGGCAAGGAATGCCAAGAAGCCTACGCCCATCGACATCCAGAGCGATACGATGATAATGACGGGCACGATGGAATTAATATTTTGCAAGAATAGATAAGGTTCGTCGATAATGCCAAGCTTCATCGCATAGTAGTTCAGCAAACCCTTGCGGTCGCCTGCGAACAAGTACAGCCATACAACAGACATTGCAGTTGCACTTGTGATCGACGGCGTATAGAAGCAAAGCGTATAGAAGAACCGGTATTTAATCGGAATTTGACTGATCAGCCATGCCAGAATGAAGGAGAGGGCATAGCCGACCGGGCCTGTAATGAAGGCGAATTTCAGCGTGATGCCGACTGCCTTCAAGAAGATGTCGTCGTCTACGAACAGCAGCTTGTAGTTGGACAAGCCGATGAACTTAGGCGCTTCCATCATGTTGTAATACGTGAAGCTCATGCCGATCGAAGTCAGCACCGGCAGAACCGTAAAGATAAAGAATAAGATTAAGAAAGGCGCAAGGAACATCCATGAAATGCGGTCTCTCTTCAAATCGCTCCATAAAACGGCCAATTTACCAGGCTTGCGAAGGCTGACCTGAGTCTGCTCATTCAGAGCAGTCGATGATTGCGTTGTCATGGTTTGTCGCCTCCTTCCCCTTGATCCGTTGCAGTGGCATTAGCTGCGCTCGCTGCCGAGCCGGATGAATCCTTCGATTCATCCAACCCGAACTCCTCGCGTTTCTTCCGCAGCTCTTTGTTAATGGAGCGAACGCCCTCTTCCACTGCTTCGCGCGTAATCTTACCGTTCAGAACAACCTCGTTCCAGATGTTCGCAATGTGGCGAGTCGTGTAGTAGCCGCCGATAACGACTTCACGTTCTTTAAACCAGTTCCATTGCTCCATGATGGCATTGATGTCCGACGTCGACCAAGGCATCTCTTTGAGCGCCTCGATGTTCGCTGTATTCCAGCGTGCTTCTACGCCGAGCAGCGATTCAAGCTCAGAGCCGAATCTCTCTTGCGTGTCAGCGCTCGTCCACCATTTGAGGAATTCCCACGATTGATCTTTCATATCGGTGCTCTTGAAAATCATACCCGTCTGCGCCAGACCGCCCGTCGAACGGTTGATTTGACCGTCTGCTTGCTGAATGCCCGGCATTGGCTTCATGCCCCACCAGCCCGTCAGCTCCGGTGCAGCTGTCGACAACAGAACGTACGTCGAGTAGTCCGCGACGCCGATCGGCATCTCGCCGGAACGGAAGCGATTATAGAAGTCCGCCTGCTTCTGAATCTTGTAGTTCGTGAACAATCCCGTCCACATCTTGAATGCGTTGAGCGATTCCGGGCTGTCCAGGTTCGATTTCTTGCCGTTTTCTTTATAGAACTCGCCGTTCTGTTGGAACAGGAATGGCGCGAACTCGTTGATCGCAAGCGCCGGGTTGTTCGGCGAGTGCGGATAGTAGAAGTCCATGCCGTTCTGCTGCAGAACCGGAATCATGTTCATAACTTCATCCCATGTATCTGGAATGTCCTCTTCTGTGTAGCCCAGCTGTTCCATAATATCTTTGCGGTAGAACAGCATATTGAAGTTCTGGTTCTCCGGAAGCGCGTAGTTGCCGCCATTGTACTGATAAGGAATCAGTGCGCCTGGACGGAAACGAGCAGCGACATCGTCGTAGTCCGAGAATTCACCCAAGTTAACTAGACCGTTACGAACTGCATAGTCGATCGGCACTTCCGCATCGACACCAAGCGCAACGTCAGGTGCGATGCCGGACGTGTTCGCAAGCAGGAGCACCTGCGAGTTGTTCGCCGGAATAACGTTGACGTTAACCTTAATGCCTGTTGAAGGCGTAAAGTCTTCATCGATCATTTGCTTAATAATGTCGACCCAATCACGACCGCGAGCAATCCAGACTTCAAGCACTTTCTCGCCTTTGTACGAGTTACCTACGTTGCTGTAGTCCTTCGTGAACGATGTGAAGAAGTCATACACCATCGTTCCCGTCCGTGTCAGCCAAGGAGCTGCAGGACGAGGCCACTTCTGATCCGGCGACTTTACGATGAGATAGTCAAGCACCATGCTCTGCTTCGTCAATCCGCTCACCCATGTGCCAAGCGACGATTGCAGGTCTGTGAACTGATTCATGCGAGCCGGAATCGACTTCGTATCTTTCGCCATGCTGAGCAGCACGTCGCGCGCCTCGTACAGCGTGCTCACTTCGGAGCTGCCATGCGTTACGCCCAATCCGTACAAGCCTTGAATGACGTCGTCAAAATGCTTCGCCATCAATTGCAAACGCGGCACCAGATTCACGATGTTGCGTTCAAGCGTCCAGTCGCCGTTAACGTCCGGGTTCGTACCGGTTACTTGAATAACCTCACGACCCATAAGCGACATTTTGCGAACGGTATTCGTTACCGTCTCAAGCAGCGGTCCAAGCGCTCCGACCTGTACTTCCATACGGATCGTGTGCTTGCCCTTCTCGAGGTAGAATTGGTACGGATCGCTGTCATCCTGCGCGCCGAACTTAGCGATCTGCCATTCAGCCTTATACGGGAACGTCGTTTCATTCATTTCTTTGAAAGGGAACTTGCCGTCGATCGTAATCGAACGTTGAACAGGTATGCCATTCAAGAACCATTGTCCATAACGGGCGCCGATTTCGTATAGGCCGCTCTCAGGCACTTCAACTTCCCATTGCGCCCATTGACCTCCCGTACGCCAGCTTGCTCCGCCGAACGAGTTAAGCGCGATTGCATCCTTATTGAAAGGCTCCGTATCCGGCTCGCGGTCTTCGATCCGCTTGAGCGTTGGATCCGAACGAAGCGTTGCTTCCTCTGCCTGCACTTTGATCAAAATGTTGCTGACTGGCTTGTAGCCTTGTTCAGCATATTGCTTCTGAACATCTGCATAAGTCGGTAGATGCTCGGGAGCAAATATGTAAACGGCTCCGATGGCACCGGGCTCACGAATGTTACCGATCCGAACCGTATGCTTGCCTTTCGTCAAATAATAACGAAACGGGTCATACGACTTGCCCTCCGAATCTTTGAATGCACGGTTCTGCCAACCGAAAACCTCTTCCCTTCGAGGGTTGAATTCGTTACCTTGGTTATCTGTCCAAGTGTCGCCTGTTTCTTGCCACATCCGTTGAAACTCAAGTTTCTTGGACTGATAGAACGGATAGCTGCCGTCCACCTGCACACTTCTAACGATTGAAGAACGTTTGCCTTCCATTGCATAATAATCCATCGACATCTGATAGAATCCGTCTGCAGGAACATCAAACGTATATTCAACCCAACTGTCTTCTTCTTCGAGCGCCACAACATTGCCTTGACGGTCACCTAATTGATCGAGCTTCTTCGTACCTTTATCGCTAATTGCTGTGTAATCAGCACCGTTTAACGTAAGTGAGAAGTCCTCTGCATCCTTAACGTCCTGCTTCACGAGACCATCGTAATAATCCTGATACGATGCCTCCAGCTTGCTGCCCCCGTCTTCCAGCACCGAACTTTCATCGACGCCGCTCAAATCCGGCAAGCCTGCAAGCGCTTGATCATCATAGCCTCTCGTACCGTTCCACCAGATGAAAAATCCGATCAATGCAATGACAACAACGATCGTTACCTTAAACCTTTTTAGCCAACGAAACACCAAGGAGCACCCCCTTGCCATATGAACTCTTGCGTTTAATCTGTTGAATCCGGTCATCGTACGCGGTGAGAAAACATCCGGAAAGCTCGCTTCACGGACATTCATCCGTGAAGCATGACTTCCCAATGTGGTTAAAAACAACCGAATCATCCCAAGGAGCAGGATGATTCGGGGTTAAACCAATGAATTAGCCTTGCAGCTGTTTCTTCAGCTTATCGATTTCTGGCTTGAGTTTTTTCTCGATGTTTTCTTGCGCTTTTGCAATCGCCGTTTTGGAGTCAACGTTTTTGTCGATTGCGTTAAGCACTTCGCCAACCCACAGCGGCCATGCAAGACCGTCAAGCGTCGTGTAACGACGAACTGGAAGATCTGCCGTGAGGGACGAGTAGAACGCGAAGTCGTTTTGACCGCCCAGGTACTCGTTCGTGTGGTTTTTGTACCAGTCGAGTTCCGTGATGTTTTTCCAGTCTGGCTGAACCGATTGCTCAACCTCGATTTTCCACGCTGCTTCGGAAGTCGTGATCCATTCTGCGAATGCGAATGCTGCCTCTTTGTTCTGGCTTTGCGCTGGGATTACGAACGTCGAACCGCCGAATCCGAAGTCCAGACCGAATGGCGCTTTCGTCGTTTTCCACTTGCCCTTCAGGTCAGGGAAGTTAGCTGCCAAGTCACGAGCGCCGTATGTACCAGCTACGTACATAACGGATTCGCCCTTCTTAACGCGCTGTTTGCCTTTGTCGCTGTAGAGACCGTCATGCGGAGCGATTTTCAATTGCGTTACTTTCTTCGAGATATCGAGGAATTTAACGAAATCATCGTTGTTACGAACCCAGTTCAGATCTTTGTCGAAGTAGCCATACATGTCGCCGAACCAGTGAACGGGTGAATCGCGCCATTCCAGGGAGTACTTGTTGTTAGCTTTGAGCGTTTGTGCAAGCTCGAAGTATTGGTCTGGATCTTGGATGTACTCGCCCAGTTCGTCCGGATCGGAAGGCAGGCCGAGTTCTTCGAAGATGTCGGAACGGTAGTAAGTTACCGATGGCGTTACGTCCCATGGCATACCGAGCAATTGCGTACCGTCGATCGAAGACCAGCGGTTCCAGTTGTACTCGGAAACGTACTCTTTATATTTACCTGCATCAAATGGTTGGTCGAGAAGGTTCGTCAGAACGCCGCCCGTGCTGTAACGAGGGAATTGACCTTGTTCTACGAGAGCAACGTCAGGTGCACCTTTGCCTGCAGCCAGCGTCGTTTGCAGTTTGTTGTGCAGATCGTCGAATGGTACGAATACCGTTTTGAGCTTGATGTTCGGGTAAGCTTCATTAAATGCTTTCGTCAGCGTTTCGTCGTTCTTCTTGTTATCGAGGAACGTCCAGAACGTTACTTCGCCGGAGATGTTAGGATCGATCGCGGATTTCGGGAACGTCATATCGGAAGCTTCCGCAGTATCTACGTCTGTAGTTGCGGCAGGATCCGCTTCGGCGTCGTCCGCTTTCTGCGTATCCGTCGCTGTTGCATCCGATGTCGCTTCCGTATCCGTTTTCGTTGCCGTATCGTCCGATTTACTTCCACCGTTGGAGCATGCCGACAGCACGAGCGCCGCAGCTGACACAAGAACAAAAGATTTCATCCATTTACTCATGTAGAACCCTCCTTTTTTTATCCAACCCAGTGAGCAATGCTTAAAGAAACCGTTTACATTACCATACAAAACAAGTATTCTTAAGTTACCCAGATCGTTGGCCTAGCATTGAATCGTTAATCCAACTCAGTAAGTTTCGATATGACTCTTCGCTGCCGTTCATACTTGCGTTCCTTCGGTTCGCTTCATATGAGCACTTGATCTGTGTCAGTATCTCCCCCTCGGTTTAGTTTAACAATTATATTAAGTTGTTAACTAATTTATTACATTGTTTATTTTACCACGTATGAGTGCGTTTTCAAGTACCTAAGTCGCGAAAATTGAAATTTAATTTATATATTTACTATCGAGTTAACTTCAATGTGAAACATAGTTTCATCGTACCTCATTTCACATTTATATAAACTAAAGAAACGAATCCGCTCTAAGCCCATAACGGCGCATAAGAGCGGATTCGTTTTTAATAATACGATGCTATTCTGTTCTATTATTATACTAGTCCGTTATCCACTAAGAGTCCGCAGTCTTGCGATCAATAGAAATCCATACGAGACCTGCAGCCATCAGTACCGCTCCGCCCATCTGCCAGAGCGAGATTCCTTCGTCGAACATCAGATAACCCGCTGCCACTGCCGTAGCCGGAACGACATAGCGGAAAAAGTTCGAACGCGCCGCGCCAATACGAAACATGGAAGCATTCCATACGATAAACGACACGACCGTACATATTAATACATTATATAAGGTAACGCTGTACTCCTTAATGCCGAGATCGCTCCAAGTGACGTCGCCCCATGATCCAATCGTCAACGGAAACATAAACAATGCCCCGAACGTAATGAACCAGGTGCTCACGCGCAGTGCCGAATAGGTACGCATAAGCGGCATGCAGGATAGATTAAATAGCGCACCGATTAAACTAATCGAGAATGCCATCAGATTTCCTTTCATATTATCTGATGATAAGCTAAAGCCTTCAGCACCGCCAAGGATGACTAGGCAGACGCCTGCGATCGCGACGATTCCGCCTACCGCTAATCTCCGCGTTAACGATTCCTTCGTAAAGAGAGGTGCAAATAACGCAGCGAAGATCGGCCAAGGGGCTACATTTAATAAGGATGCATTCGCCAGCGTCGTATACTTAATCGAATACATGACCAGGATTTCAAGCAGCGTCACGCCGAACAACCCGATTAACGCCAGCTGCAGCGCTGCCCGGAGCGGTATGCCGACATGTCCTTCCTTCCAATATAATATGGTGAAGAAACAAGGTACCGCTAAACCGAAGCGCAGAAAGGCAAATAGAATCGGATCAAACGTTTCCATTGCAATACGAGAGAAGCCGAAATTAGCTCCCCATATAGCGGCGACTGCCGCCAGTCCAACATAAGCCCATTTTTTGTTCATCATGATCGGAATTCCAGCCTGCTCTCTGTCTTTAAGTACGCGTTCAAATGATAGACGTTTATCCGAACCAATCATACGCTGGCGTCATAGCGGCTGTAAAGTGGAGCTTTTCGCTAATAATTCGTTGATTGTTTAACTTTTTCTGACCAATTAACCGCAAATCGACCTACACCCCCCATAATCGCATTGTCCGAACTGCGCATTTTTTGCTATAGTATTCTGAAAGATACTTATTATAAAAATAGAAGGATTGTGATGGAACCCAATGGGCAGTACAGGCTTAAATCTGTTGTTGGTCGCTGTATTAATTGCATTGACCGCATTCTTCGTCGCTACCGAGTTCGCAATTATCAGAATTCGTGCCAGCCGCGTCGATCAGTTAGTACAAGAGGGCCGCAGCAATGCATTAGCCGTTCAACGAGTAACAAGCAACTTGGACGGATATCTTTCCGCCTGCCAGCTCGGTATTACGATTACAGCGCTCGGATTAGGTTGGCTCGGTGAACCGACCGTCGAGCAGCTCTTGCTTCCTTTGTTCGAAACATGGCAGATGAACAGCGAAGCGTCGCATCTTGTTTCATTCCTTATCGCGTTTCTGACGATTACGTTCTTGCACGTCGTTGTCGGTGAGCTTGCACCGAAGACATGGGCCATTCAGAAGGCGGAATTCATCAGTCTTGCGGTCGCTAAGCCAATCATCTGGTTCCACAAAATACTGTATCCTTTCATCTTTGTATTGAACGGCTCGGCCAACATGCTGATTCGCCTGTTCGGTCTGAAGCCAGCGAAGGAACACGAAGAGGCGCACAGCGAAGAAGAGATTCAGATCATTCTGGAGGACAGCTTCCAGAGCGGCAAAATCAACAATACGGAATATGGCTACGTTAGCCGAATATTCGCTTTCGACGAAATGCTGGCCAAAGAAATCATGGTGCCACGTACCGATATGATTTGCTTGTTCACAAGCAAATCGATCGATGACAATATGGCGGTCATCCGCCGCGAGCAATACACCCGCTTCCCGGTTGCTTTCGATAGCAAAGACCAAATCATCGGTATGATCAATACGAAGCAGTTGTTCCTTCAGCAGCAGGAAGGCGAACCGATTAACTTCGAGAAGCTGATCCGTCCTGTCATGACCGTACCGGAAGTGATGCCTGTTAAGACGCTTCTTCGTAAAATGCAGCAGGAACGCATGCACATTGCGATTCTGATGGATGAATACGGCGGTACGTCGGGCATGATAACGATTGAAGACATTCTCGAAATTATCGTCGGCGAAATTCGCGACGAATTCGATGCGGATGAACGCAGAGACATCGAGAAGCTTGCAGATAACTGCTATCTCCTCGACGGCAAAGTATCGCTTGATGAGCTGGGACAGCTTATCGGCGAGGACTTGAGCCACGAAGAAGTCGATACCGTCGGCGGTTGGCTGTACAACGAGATTCAAGATCCAAGGCCGAACAAACAGTTCGTACACGATAATTTGCGGTTTATTATCCGAGAAGTCGGGAAACACCGCATTAAGAAAATCGAACTTATTATAGAAAATGAAGACGAAGTGCTGATTGCAGAACCTAGCGTCGTCTAATCAGCATAAGAAAGCCCCGAAGCCTATATGGCTTCGGGGCTTTGCTTTTTATACCGAACAACTGAAAGTTATTTGTTAAACAACGAACGGTACTCTCCATATCCCTCTTGTTCAAGATCCTTCTCAGGAATGAACCGCAGCGCAGCCGAGTTAATGCAGTAACGCAATCCGCCGCGGTCGCGCGGACCGTCGTCGAAGACGTGACCAAGATGCGAGTCCGCTACTTTGCTGCGCACTTCCGTACGTACCATTCCGTGCGTCACATCGAGCACCTCTTCAACCGAAGTCGCTTGCAGCGGCTTCGTGAAGCTAGGCCAGCCGCAGCCGGAGTCGAATTTGTCGAACGAGCTGAACAGCGGTTCGCCGGATACGATATCGACGTAGATGCCCGCTTCCTTGTGATCCCAGAATTCATTGCGAAACGGCGGTTCCGTCGCGTTGTTCTGCGTCACTTCATACTGCGCAGGCGTCAGCCGCTTGCGCAGGCTCGCCTCATCTTCGCGATGCTTCCAATGCTGCGAGATGAATGCGTCGCGCCCTGAGCCCTTGCGGTACATTTTGTAACGGAGCGGCTGTTTCTTATGGTAATCCTGATGGTAATCCTCCGCCGCATAGAACGGAGCAGCAGGCTCTACCGTAACAGCGATCGGACGGTCAAACCGCCCGCTTGCCTCCAGCTCCCGCTTCGACGCTTCCGCCAATCGGCGCTGCTCTTCATTATGATAGAAAATAGCAGGACGGTACGAATCGCCCCGATCGTGGAACTGACCGCCGCTGTCCGTCGGATCAATCTGACGCCAGAAAATGTCGAGCAGCTTCTCGTAAGGGAACTGCTCGGGATCGAACGTAATTTGAACAGCCTCCGTATGTCCCGTGCCTCCGCGGCAAACTTCCTCATAAGTCGGATTTACCGTCGTGCCTCCCGTATAACCCGAAATAACACTTACGATTCCCGGCATTTCCTCGAATGGCTTCACCATGCACCAGAAACATCCGCCTGCGAATGTTGCCTGTTCTGTACGCTGTTCGCTCATCATACAACAGCTCCTTTCCTCTCGCTTATACTTGATTGCTTCGATTATACTGCAACAACGCGCCGTGAACAAATTGGGAACAAAAGCGCTGAGCGCCCAATCCTATCGCTTTTTTTGTTACAATATAGTGACACTCGCAACTTTTGCGAGGGGCTTATTCGTTTTGTAATAGAGAACGCACGGTCGTCCGTTCACTTGCGAAATTGCCTAAAATCAATACAAGAGGTGAACGAAACAATGGAAACACCGATTCAAACCGCAGTACAAACTGCACGCTCGACAGGCCGCACAGCGCAGAGACGCAGCAATCGCGCCTTCATCGTGTTCCTTATTCTATGGGTTATGCTTATCGGCGCAGGCATTGCAGGCGCCAAGATGTACTCCGATCATCTGACCAGCACGATGACAGCCGATATCAACAGACAGACGAACATTAAACTGACAGCCATGCAGAAACAATATGATGAGCGGCTGCTGGCCGTCGAGTCTAGCTATAAGAATGAGATCGCTGCGCTTCAAGGCAAAGTGGATGCCCTGAATGAGCTGCTTACCTTCACGAAGGACAATGCCAGCGCCAAGACCGACAACAGCAACAAGCTGTTTACCCAGCTTAGCGAAGTGAAGAAACAGCTGGATGAGCTGAAGAAAAACTTGGACGTGCTCAAATGATTAGGCCCGTTAAGGTGCTGAACCGTTCGATGATGCTAGCGAGCGCGCCGTTCATCGGCATCTTTATCTCGCTGCTCATGTATCAGGCCTCTATTGTCCTATCCGATCAGGTCATGCCGGAGGTTACAATCATGGAGCAGACAGCTTCAGGCGTCGAACAGACCTCCGCTGATCTCGATGTCGCTGCCGGTCTGGCCCAAGCTACGCAAGCATCGATCAAGAAACAGGTCACACTGTACAACAAGACGAGTGCCGATATTCAATTAATCGAGGAGATGGCGTCAAGTCAGACGAATCGCCCGCGCATCATCTTCGACCGACGGATAACGAACAAGCTGGGCAGCGTCTCCGGCACGATCCAGTCGGACCAAATACGGGCGCAGCTGTTCTCCATTCATGCGCAGAACTTCAGCGGTTATGCGCTCAAGGTGAAGCTCGGCAGCAAAGAAGCGATGAAGATGGTGCTTGGCAATGACAAATTCGGCTCGTCCGAGACGACGATGTCCGCCGTCAAGCGGTACGACGCCATTGCAGGCGTGAATGCGGGCGGCTTCGCAGACGGACATGGCAAACGGTACCCGCTCAGCACGACGGTCCTCAATGGCAAGTACGTGAACGGCTTCGAGCCTTCCTTCGAGAACTTGTTCTTCGTTGGCCTAAGCGAAGATAATAAGCTGATTGGCGGCAGCTTCGCAAGCAAGGAGCAGCTGGATCAGCTGAAACCGCGGTTCGGCGCTTCCTTCGTGCCCATTCTGCTGAAGAATGGCCAATCGCAGCCGATTCCGACCAAATGGCAGGTAAGCCCGAAGCGTGCGCCGCGCACCGTTATCGCCAATTATAAAGACGACCAGCTCTTATTCCTTGTCATTGATGGTTACAACGAGAATGGCAGCTCGGGCGCGACGCTCGAGGAACTGCAAATACTGCTCAAACGATTCGGTACGAAGGATGCCTACAATCTTGATGGAGGCGGCTCCTCTACCCTTATTTTCAACGGACGCATCGTCAACAAGCCTTCGGACGGCCAGCTTCGTTCGCTGCCGACGCACTTCCTATTCTTCAAATAATGAAGAGCCGTACATAGAGGCAGCTGCATGGAGAGTCAGACCGACCTTTCCTGCAGCTGCTTCTTTTTATTTCGCAGTCTCGACCCATTTGCCAGCCTCGCCAATATGAGCTACCCTATATTTTGACAAATCGTAAGGAGGCTTCTTATGTATCGAATTATGATTATCGAGGACGATGACAAGATCGCCTCGATTCTTCAGCAATATATGGAACGTTATGGCTACGAGGCTGTACGGGCGGCCCGATTCCGAGAACTGAAGCAGGAGTGCGTTGAGCTGAATCCTCATCTTGTCCTGCTCGATATCAATCTGCCTCACTTCGATGGCTTCTATTGGTGCCGGCAGATCCGTACCGTCTCGAATGTGCCGATTATTTTCTTGTCGGCGCGCGTCGGCGATATGGATCAAGTGATGGCAATCGAGAACGGCGGAGACGACTATATGACGAAGCCGTTTCATCTGGATGTCGTTATGGCGAAGATCAAAAGTGCGCTCCGCCGCGCCTATGGCGAATACGCGGCGCCCGCGCAGAACACCGACGAACTGTCGGCAAGCGGTCTCACGCTCGACCGGGCACGCAACATTGTCGAGTGGAACGGTCGCCAAGCCGATCTTTCTCGTAACGAATGCCTGCTGCTCGGCTCGCTGCTTGCTAAGGCTGGTCGAATCGTAAGCAGAGACGATCTGCTCGAAGCGCTGTGGGACAATATCGACTTCGTCGATGACAACACGCTGACCGTTAACGTCACGCGCGTGCGCAAGAAGCTCGAAGAGCTTGGTCTGCCCAAAGCGATCGAGACCGTGCGCGGTCAAGGCTATCGATTGGATCTATCGCAGGTCGATTCCAGCCGCTGACTATCCACGATCCTGCTATTGAAATCGCCGCAAGGAGTGAACCCATATGCCCCGCTATCAAGTTCCGCGGTATTCGCCATCGCCCAAACATGAAGTCGAATTACCGGCTAGACGGCTGTATACATTTCGCACGTTTCTTCAAGACAGACTGCCTTATATCATTACCTTCTATATGGCGCTCTTCTTCGCCATGCTCGTGCTTACGTTGGACCTGCAGCATGGCCGCAGCTTGCCCAGCATCAGCAGTCTGCTGTATACCGCGCTGCTTGCTACCGTCATAATTCTCGGCTGGATCGCATGGGATTATGCCCGCCAGCGCCTCTATTATCGGCAGGTTGCCGAGATGATCGCCGCAGACAAGCCGACCGCTCTATCCATCATGCGCGTACGCGATGGCGCAACGCGCGAACAGCTCGCTGTACAGCAGCTGCTGGAGAAGCAGCATAAAGCATTCGCCGACGAGCTTGCTGATTATAGGCGGCAGCGCGAGCAGCATTTGCATTTTACCAACCAATGGGTTCACCATATGAAAACACCTGTCTCAGTCATCGATCTGCTTCTGCAGCAGGCAGCCGAGCAGCAGGACGCCGAGAATGACAATCAAGCAATAAGAAGCAGCATGCAGGAAGAGCTGGAACGCATCTATCGAGGACTCGAAATGATGCTGCATACGGCTCGTCTGGATCAATTCCGCATGGATGTCCGGATTGACCGCGTGTCTCTGCTTCCGCTTGTGCGGGAAACGATCAATCGTCATAAGAAGGCATGCATTCGGTCATCGATCTTCCCGCGTGTCGAAGGCCAGGATGTGCTCGTGGAGACGGATGCCAAATGGCTGTCGTTCCTGCTGGGCCAATTCATAACGAACGCAATCAAATATTCCAAGGACAAGCCCGGCAGCAAGACGCTGCGGTTCACCGTATCGTCTCTGCCTGATGGCGGCTGTTCCTTGTCATTGACCGATGAAGGAATCGGCATTGCCGAGCATGATCTCCCGCGCGTATTCGATCCCTTCTTCACCGGCGAGAACGGCCGGCTGGTCGAGGAATCGACCGGCATGGGATTGTATCTCGCCCGAGAGGTGTGCAGCCGTCTTGGTCACGACCTTGCGATCGAATCGGAGCTCGGTGTCGGGACGACGATTACGATTTATTTTTATAACAGCGCTGTTCATCAAGGGCTCTTCGTCTAAGGCTGCTCGTCGGTATCTCTCTGTAAGATTGCCGTTATGAAGGTGACAAATTTGTAAGGTTCACACGACCAATTGAAAGGTAAATCAATGGGGTCCCCCTCCGCCCTCGCTTATACTGTGAACATAGCTGCTGTTGCGGCAACGCATAATAGAGATCAAGTGGAGGGAAACACAATGAGCGTCTTGAAAGCCCAAGGGCTGACGAAAGTATACGGTTCGAAAGGTAAAATGCTGTATCGGGCGTTGAACGATATTCATCTCGATATTCAGAAAGGCGAGTTTGTCGGCGTCATGGGCCCGTCGGGCAGCGGTAAAACAACGCTGCTTAACATTTTGGCTACGATCGATAAACCGACATCCGGCAAGGTAGAGATCGGCGGCGTCGATCCAACCGTGCTGAACGAGAAGAAGCTGGCCTTGTTCCGCAGACGCGAGCTCGGCTTCATCTTCCAAGACTTCAATCTGCTCGATACATTGTCGATCAAAGAGAACATTATTCTCCCGCTCGTGCTCGACAACACGAACATCAAGGAAATCGAGAAACGTCTGCAGCAGAGCGCGGAGCTGCTAGGCATTAGCGCAATTCTTGATAAGCGAACATATGAAGTTTCCGGTGGTCAAAAACAGCGGGCGGCAATCGCACGTGCGATGATTCATCAACCAGCCATCCTGCTGGCCGATGAGCTGACGGGCAACCTTGATTCCAAGGCAGCCAAAGATGTCATGGACTCGCTGCGCGACCTTAATGAACAGGTAGGCGCAACGATCATGATGGTAACGCATGATCCTTTTGCCGCAAGCTACTGCCAACGAATTGTGTTCATTAAGGATGGGGCGTTCTTCTCCGAAATCCGGCGCGGCACGAATCGACAGGCGTTCTTCCAGCAAATTCTCGATTCGCTGAGCGTGTTGGGAGGGAACTTCGATGAACTTTCGACAGTTCGCAATTAAGAATGTCCGCGGCAACTGGCATCAATACGTCGCTTACTTCCTGAGCAGCGTATTCTCGGTCATGATCTTCTTCATCTATGCCGCTTTCATCTTCCACCCTGACGTCATCAATGGCCATATCTATATGGGCAAAGGCGTCCGTACCGGCATGATGTTCTGTGAATATATTATCGTTATTTTCTCCTTCTTCTTCATCTTGTACTCGATGTCGGCGTTTCTTAAGTCACGGAAGAAGGAGTTCGGCCTGCTCTCTCTATTCGGGATGACGAGAGGCCAGATGCGCAAGATGGTGCTGTACGAGAGCATCGCCACGTCGGTGCTTGCGATCGGAACAGGCATTGCGCTCGGCGCTTTATTCTTGAAGCTGTTCCTGATGGCGTTGTCCGAAATTCTCGATTTGGCGGAGCCGATCCGATTCTTCATTCCGGGTAAGGCACTGCTGCTGACAGCAGCCGGTTTCTTCGTCTTATTCCTGGTCATTACGCTCTTCACCTTGTTCCAGGTCGGAAGAAGCCAAATTATCGACCTATTGAAAGCATCGAAGAAGCCGAAGTCGCCGCCGCTCGCATCCGTCTGGCTCGTGCTGCTGTCGTTATTGTGCCTAGGCGCAGGCTACTACATGGCATACACGATGTCGCTTTCGAACGCGATTATGTATATGCTTCCTGTCGTCGCGCTCGTCGTTGTCGGCACGTTCTTCTTGTTCACGCAAGCGAGCATCATCGTGTTCCGCTTCCTGCAGCGCAGGAAAGGCATTTACTACAAGCAGACGAACTTGATGACCATTGCACAGCTTGTGTTCAAAATGAAGGACAATGCGCGCATCCTGTTCACCGTCTCCGTTATGAGCGCCGTTATCCTTACGGCATCGGGTACGTTCTATGTATTCTTCCTCGCCTCGAAGGAACAGCAGATGGACATGCTGCCGCAGTCGATCAGCTTCTATGAGAAAGGACTGAATACTCACGAAGTGATCGATCCGGATAAGGTACGAAGCATACTCGAGGAAGATGGCGTTAAACTCGATTACGAAGTGAAACTAGTCGGCGGAGCCGCGAAGCTGCCAGCCGCCGGCCGCAGCACGGATACGACCACTGCGCTGATCGTATCGGAGGATGACTATAACGAATATGGCCAGAAGCTTCACCGCGGCCGGCCTATTCTTGAGGTCGATCCTGGGCATGCGGTATACATTATCCCTTATCGCGAAGTAACGCAGCCTCTGACCGAGATCGGCAAGCCAATTACGATGCAGGTGGAAGGCAGTTCGGAGGAACTGTCGATGACGGTTGACCGCCAGGTCAGCGGAGGGGCAATCGCATTCCCGAGAGGCGATGCGACCGAGCTGCTCGTTGTCGATACGGCACAATACACTGCGCTGATGCAAGCTGTACCAGATGAGAAGAAAACAGTCGTATACGGCTTCGAGATGTCGAACTGGACCTCGCAGGGCGACACAGCCGATAAGATCGAGAAGCTCGTCCCAGAGGATAAGCATAGCCAATTCGATAACCGCGTATCGCTTTACCTGGCAACGAAGCAATCGATGGGTCTTACGTTATTCATCGGCTTGTTCATCAGCGTTCTGTTCTTCATTGCCTCCGGCAGCATGATTTACTTCAAGCTGTTTACGGAGCTCGAAGAAGACCGGGATCAGTTCCGATCGCTCAACCGAATCGGCATGACGCTGGGCGAGATCCGCCGAACGGTAACGATGCAGATCGCGATCATTTTCTTCGTGCCTTGCGTCGTCGGCATCGTGCATACGATGTTCGCCATGAAGGCGCTTGGCAACCTGCTCTCGACAAGCGCAATGCAATATTCGCTTGTGGTGGTCGGCATTTATATCGTCATGCAAAGCCTCTATTTCTTCGCTGCAAGACGCTCGTATTTGAATCGAATTATCAAGAGCTTCTCGCGCTAACAGAAAACAGCTGCACAATGAAAAGCCCCCGCGACAGATTGAAGTGCACCCCTTATAGTGGACATTGGAAAAACACCCTGGTGTTTATGCCGATGTAATAC
>NZ_BTCK01000070.1:0-24011 GCF_033239625.1 Paenibacillus sp. CCS19 | reverse complement strand
GGTTGGAAACCCATGGGGCCCTCCCTTGCAGGGAGGGTTTGGGTGGGTAGAAAATCTTCATTTATAATTAAAAATAATGAAGTTTATAAGATACTTTATAGACAAATATCGACGAATGGATTGAACCTGGCGTGAGTCTAGGTTACTATGAAGATAAGGTAAAAACACAGTAACGTAGTCGGATTTTATAGATTGATGTGAGGTGGATGTTGTTGCAACTTCAAGTGACGAACAGCCCGTTTACGAGCGAGCAAGCTGAACTACTCAATAAGCTGCTCCCAACGCTGACGGAAGCTCAAATTAACTGGTTAAACGGATATCTAACATTTTATCGTGCGGGCAATGCCGGCAGTGCGGCAGCGCAAGTTGCTACAGCCGCGGCATTGGAGGCACCTGCAGCAGCAGAAGTGCCAGCGGCTCCGCAGCTGCCGAGAGAGGCAACGATCCTGTTCGGTTCGCAGACGGGCAACTCGCAGCGACTGGCAGGGCGACTGGCTGATAAGCTCAAAGGTCAAGGATTTGACGTAACGCTGTCGGCGATGAACCAATATAAAACGAACAAGCTCAAAGAAGTGCCTTACTTGTTCATCGTGGCAAGTACGCACGGCGAAGGAGATCCGCCGGATAACGCGCTTACGTTCCATGAATTCATGCACAGCAAACGTGCACCGAAGCTCGAAGGCACCAAATTCTCTGTTCTGGCACTTGGCGATACGTCCTATGAATTCTTCTGCAAAACAGGACAAGACTTCGACGTGAAGCTCGCCGAGCTCGGCGCACAGCGCATCGTTGACCGTGTTGACTGCGACGTTGACTTCGAAGACGCGGCTGCTGGCTGGCTCGCAGCTGTTGAAAGCGCAGTAAGCGCAGCTGCAACGTCCGCTGCTCCGGCTGCATCTGGCGCAGCAGCATCGGCTGCAGCACCTGCAGCTGCCGGTGAATCGGAATATACGCGTGCGAATCCGTTCATGGCAGAAGTGCTTGATAACCTCAACCTGAACGGCAGAGGTTCGGACCGCGAGACGCGCCACCTCGAACTGTCTCTTGAAGGCTCCGGCTTGACGTATGCACCAGGTGACGCAGTAGGCGTTTACCCGCAGAATGATCCAACGCTCGTTGACGAGATTATCGCAGCGCTGCAATGGAATGCAGAAGAGGCTGTAGTAACGGGCAAGTCCGGCGAGACATCGTCGCTCCGCACCGCATTGCTGCACCACTATGAAATTACGGTACTGACGAAGCCGCTGCTGGAGAAAGCCGTTGCCTTCTCGGGCAACAGCAAGCTGGCAGAACTGGTTAACAATAAAGAAGAACTGAAAGCATATATGAACGGCCGCGACTTGCTCGATCTGCTTCGTGATTTCGCGCCATGGACGCTGAAGGCTGCCGACATCGCGAACCTGCTTCGCAAGCTGCCTCCGCGTCTGTACTCCATTGCGAGCAGCGTAGAAGCACATCCAGAAGAAGTGCATCTGACGATTCGCAAGGTCGAATACGAAGCGCATGGCCGCGAACGTAAAGGCGTATGCTCGGTGTACACGTCCGAACGTCTCCAGCCAGGCGACAAGCTGCCGATCTTCATTCAACAGAATCCGAACTTCAAGCCGCCGGTTAATCCGGATACGCCAGTGATCATGGTTGGCCCAGGTACAGGCGTAGCGCCGTTCCGTGCATTCCTTGAAGAGCGTGAAGAGACTGGCGCACAAGGTCAGACGTGGTTGTTCTACGGCGACCGCCATTTCGTAACGGACTTCCTGTATCAGACTGACTGGCAGCGCATGCTGAAGGACGGCGTTCTCTCGAAGCTGGATGTTGCGTTCTCGCGTGATACCAAAGAGAAAGTCTACGTACAGGATCGCATGCTTGAAAGCGGCGCTCAGCTGTATCAATGGCTGGAGAACGGCGCCCATGTGTATGTTTGCGGCGATGAGAAGCATATGGCACACGATGTGCACAAAGCGCTTCAGACGATCATCGAGCAGCATGGCGGCAAGTCCGCTGAAGAAGCGGCTGCATACGTAACGGCGCTTCAAGAGCAAGGTCGTTACCAACGCGACGTATATTAAGCGCTGGGGTAAGCGCGTATATCAATAGAAACGTGTAACGCAAGAGCATGGACCCATCATGGGGGCAAAGGAGCTAAAGGCAATGAGTGAAAAAGTAAAGGTTCAGCCAATCGGCGGAAAACCGAGCGACGTTGAAGAACTTAAGCTCGAGAGTAACTACCTGCGCGGATCGTTGACGGAATCGCTGTCGAACCGCATTACAGGTGGTCTGCCAGAGCTGGATAACCGTCTGTTGAAATTCCACGGCAGCTACATGCAGGACGATCGCGACTACCGCAACGAGCGTCAGAAGCAGAAGCTCGAGCCATACTATCAGTTCATGCTTCGTGTCGTAACGCCAGGCGGTCTGTCGACACCGGCGCAATGGCTTCTGATGGACGAACTCGCGGACAAATACGGTACGGGCAGCTTGAAGCTGACGACGCGCCAAGCGTTCCAGCTTCACGGCGTACTGAAATGGAACCTCAAGAGCACCATTCAAGAGATCAACCAGGCGCTGCTCACGACGCTTGCGGCTTGCGGCGACGTTAGCCGTAACGTAATGTGCAACCCGAACCCGTATCAATCGGACATTCACGCCGAGGTGTTCCACTGGTCGCAGCAGTTGACGTCGCATCTTGCGCCGAAAACGCCTGCGTACCATGAGATCTGGCTCGACGGCGAGAAGGTCGAGAGCGGCGAAGAAGAAGTAGAACCGATCTACGGCAAGGTATACCTGCCGCGTAAGTTCAAGATCGGTATCGCTGTACCGCCATCCAACGACGTAGACGTTTACTCGCAGGATCTTGGCTACATCGCAATCGTTGAGAACGGCAAACTTGTCGGCTTCAACGTGAGCGTTGGCGGCGGCATGGGCATGACGCACGGCGATACGAATACGTATCCGCAGCTGGCGAAAGTGATCGGCTTCGTAACGCCGGATCAAATTCTCGATGTTGCAGAGAAAACAGTGATGATTCAACGCGACTATGGCAACCGTTCCGTACGTAAGAACGCGCGCTTCAAATATACGATCGATCGTCACGGCCTCGACTGGTTCGTCGAAGAGCTTCATGACCGTCTTGGCTGGAAGCTCCAGCCTGCTCGTGAATTCCAGTTCGACAATACGGGCGACCGTTACGGCTGGGTTAAGGGCGTAGGCGGCAAGTGGAACTTGACGCTGTACGTGCAAGGCGGCCGCGTCATTGATACGGCAGGCATCAAGCTGAGAACGGCACTGCGTGAGATCGCGAAGATCCATACAGGCGATTTCCGTCTGACGGCGAATCAGAACCTCGTTATCGCTAACGTAACGAGCCAGAAGAAAACGAAGATCGCTGCGCTCCTCAAAGAGCACGGCGTCGAAGAAGGCGGCAACTACTCGGCTCTGCGCCGCAGCGCACTGTCGTGCGTAGCGCTTCCGACTTGCGGTCTTGCAATGGCAGAAGCTGAGCGCTACCTGCCTACGTTGATCGACAAGCTGGAGCCGATTCTGGAGCAAGCTGGTCTGCGCGATGAAGATATCAACATTCGCATGACGGGCTGCCCGAACGGCTGCGCACGTCCTGCGCTTGGCGAGATCGCGTTCATCGGTAAGGCGCAAGGCCGTTACAACATGTACATGGGCGCAGGCTTCAAGGGCGACCGTCTGAGCAAGCTGTACCGCGAGAATATCGCAGAAGAAGAGATTATCGAGACGCTGACGCCGATCATTAATCGTTTCGCGGCTGAGCGCAACAAAGGCGAGCACTTCGGCGACTTTGTAATCCGCGCTGGTTACGTGAAAGAGGTAACGGACGGCACGAACTTCCACGAATAATCGTTATGTATTGAACAAAGATCGCTCCACGCTGCCAGATCGGCACTGTGGAGCGATTTTTTTTTGTGCACGCATGACCTCAATTCACTGGAGACGGATCGCCAGAATGCTGACGGATGCAGCAGTGCTTATTTACGCCAGAATAACCGGATTTCACCTTGAGCGGTTGTCATGAAGCTTATTGTGCGCCATGTTCAATAAAATAAGCACTTATGAACTAATAGCCTCTCTGGCAACCTTAAGCTCCTAAACAGCACTCATTACACCCTAATAAGCTCTATGACAACCGTTACCGAGTTCCATCGCACCCAGCACCATGCACCGCACCCTCGCGCACCGCGCACCATGCAACGCACGGCGAACCTCCGCACTCTGCACCCGGCGCTTCATCCAGCCATTAGAAAGTTTTTATGAAACTTGGCGAATTTATCCGGTTTGTTTAAATTCAGTTTATATACGCTCGGTAAGATAGCACTATAAACGAGATGAGAGCATGGATGGAGGAGTTAAACAATGAGTAAAAGCAATCGGATCTTTGAGCCGAACAATGGCGATTGGGCTGTAGAAGCCAGCGGCCTGGTGAAAGCTTTCGGTGACAATAAAGCAGTAGATGGCGTTGATTTGAAGGTGAAAGCCGGTTCAATCTACGGTGTACTCGGGCCGAACGGCGCCGGCAAAACAACGACGATTCGGATGCTGGCAACGCTGCTGCGCCCTGACGCAGGTTCGGCGCGCATCTTCGGTCACGATGTGGTGAAGGAATCGCAAATCGTCCGTCAGCTGATCGGCGTAACGGGTCAATATGCATCGGTCGACGAGTCGCTGAGCGCAACGGAGAACCTGATTATTTTCTCCAGGCTGCTCGGACTTGGACGCGCGGAGTCGAAGAAGAAAGCAGCCGATCTGCTTGAAGAATTCGGCTTGACGGAAGCGGCGAAACGTCCGCTTAAGAACTTCTCCGGCGGCATGCGCCGCAGATTGGATCTGGCAGCGAGCTTGATCGCACAGCCGCCGCTTATCTTCCTCGATGAGCCGACAACGGGTCTTGACCCGCGCACCCGTACGCAAATGTGGGAAACGATTCGCCGCCTCGTGAAGACGGGCTCGACAGTGCTGCTGACAACGCAATACCTCGATGAAGCGGATCAATTGGCTGACCGTATCGCCGTAATCGACCTGGGCCATGTCGTTGCCGAAGGCACGGTCGATGAGCTGAAAGCTTCTGTTGGCACGTCGTCGCTCCATCTTCGTGTCCAGGACGCGAAGGATATTGCTGCAACGCGCCGTCTGATCGAGAAAGTATTGCAAGTACAAACCAACGTATCGTCGGAAGCGTCGAAGATTACGGCGCCAATGCGAGACGCGGATCTCGTGACGGACCTGCTTATCGCACTTCGCGCAGAGGGCATTCATCTAGCCGAGATGAGCGTGCAGAAGCCGACTTTGGATGAAGTGTTCCTGACCATTACGGGTGAGGGCGCAAGAGAGGAAGCGCAGCAGCAAGCAGCGGAATCGGAGCTGTCGAATAAGAAAGCAGTGGGGGTAAGAGGATGAAAACTTCAACAGCGGCAACACAGCCATTAAAAAACCGTACCAGCTTTATGCTGACCGTACGCAACTCGTTAACGATGGCCTATCGCGGCCTGCTCAAAATCAAACGGACGCCGGAGCAGCTGTTCGACGTGACGCTGCAGCCGATTATTTTCACCCTTATGTTCACGTATATCTTCGGCGGAGCTATCTCCGGCGATGTTCAGAGCTACTTGCCGGTAATTATTCCTGGTATTCTCGTACAGACGGTAATTACAACATCAGTCGTCACAGGTACGCAATTGCGGGAGGACATGGATAAAGGCGTGTTCGACCGATTCAAATCGCTCCCAATTGCGCGTATCGCTCCGCTTGCGGGGGCGCTGCTGGCAGACACGATTCGTTACACTATCGCTACTACGCTGACGTTTACGATGGGCTACATCATGGGTTACCGCCCAGAGGGCGGTCTTGGCTACGTCGTGCTTGCTGGACTTGTTGTTATCGCCTGCTCGTGGGCGCTCAGCTGGATTTTCGCTTTCTTCGGTGTTATCGCCCGTACCGCATCCAGCGTGCAAGGCATCTCGATGCTCGTATTGTTCCCGCTGACGTTCCTGTCCAACGCATTCGTTCCAGTCGATACGATGCCGAACTGGCTGCAATGGTTTGCCAAAATCAACCCGGTCTCACATCTTATTACCGCTGTTCGTGACATGACGAACTCGGCTTCGATTGGCTCTGATCTGGGCATCACGCTCATCGGAGCGGCCGTTATCGTAGCAGTCTTCGCTCCGCTGACTGTTCGCGCTTATATGCGCCGTACGTAATCGCATTAACTAATCAAAGCACGCGCCACATTAGTGGGCGTGCTTTTTTCTTGTATGAAGAAGCACGATTTGATAAACCGAGTTCTTATGCAATCAACGTGAGCAGCTTTTTCATTTAACATTCCTATTAAACCATCTTGATGGATACGCTTTCTTGGTATACGCTGGTTATTACTTACCTTACATGGAAACGGAGATCGTCCTCTTGCGCAAATCGATTGTCGTCATACTCGGCATTATCTGTGTCATTTTGATTTACTTTACGCTGATGTCCGCAGGCAAAGTGTTCCGTTCCGAAGGCCAGCTTCCCCCGCGTACGCCTGTATCCGAGCAGCCCAAATATCGGCTTGTCCTTATTACGCAGGAGCTGGATACGCCGTTCTGGGTCAAGGTCAGCAACGGAGCGATGGGGGAAGCGGAGAAGGTTGGAGCAAGCATGGAGGTATGGGGCAGCTACGGCAAGAATGAAGAAGATTTTCTGAAAAAAATCGAGATTGCGATCGACTCCAAAGTGGACGGCATCATTGTCCAAGGACTGGATTCCGATGCGTTCAAGAATCTAACGAAAATCAAAGCAGCCTTCAACGGCATTCCGATCATAACGGTAGCCAATGATGTGCCGATGGTGGACAGCCTAAGGCGGACCTATGTCGGATCCGACCAGTATCTTGCTGGACAGATGATCGCGAATCAACTGCTCGCGGATATGGGCGATTCGGGCAAGGTGATTATGCTTGGCGATAGCCGCAATGAATATTTTCAGCAGCAGCGGTTGAAGGGCATCGAGGATATATTGAAGAACCATCCGAACATTGTCACCAAATACGCAGAGACGGCAGACACGAAGGAGAAGGTCATTGCCACGACGCAAAATTTGATGAATGAGCTTCCAACGGTGGATGCGTTCATTGCCGTTAATGCGAATCTTGCCGGTGCGATGGTGCAGGAGATTGGCAGACGCGCGAGGGTCGGGCCTTATTACATCTATTCGTTCGACGACAGCCAAGATGCAATGTCGCTGCTGGAATCCGGCAATCTAGATGGCATGATCGGGCAGTCGCCTGAGGATATGGGACGCATTAGCGTCGATCGAATGGTCCAATGGCTGAGCGGGAAGACGGTGCCTCTGAATACGGAAGGCTACTTGACCGACATTCGGATGCTAAGAGAGGCGAACCAACCATGAACAGCATTCAGAAGAAAATATGGATTCTCGCCGGTGTCGTTCTTTCCATTATGGCTGCCATCTGGATTACGCTCACTTATTACAATCAGAAGACAATGAATCAGTATAATGACATCCTGCAGCGCTACTTGAGCATGAATGAAGTAACGAATGCCAGTCAGCAGACGATTACGTCGCTGTATAACTACTTGCTTGCGCCGACCGAGGTCAATCTATCTCAGCTCGATACGAGTAAGGTGCGCTTGCGTAAGGCACGAATAGCCGTGCTTGATTTGCGCAGCGAGGAAAGCGACTTTGCGCTGACGAATTATATGAATCTGATCGATAGTTTAATAGAGACGACCGACCGTTCCCTCATGTTCCAATCGGAGAAGGAATCGGAGGACTCCGACAAAGCTTTCTCGGAAGCGACGCGCATTTCCAAATACATATCCGAGATGACGCTTACGCTGCTGGATAATGACTTGAAGACATACGATCGTTTCTACCGCGATATGATCGACCAGTCATCGGAGCTGAAGAAGCTGGGCATCTGGCTGATGCTGACGATCACGTTCATGCTGCTGTTATTCACCTACTTGTTCTCCTCGAGCATTACGAGACCGATCTTGAAGCTGACGCAGGCGGCTAGAGAGCTGTCTCGCGGCCGGTTCGACTTGCAGGTGGAAGTGACATCGAATGATGAAATCTCGTTCCTGGCCAAAATGTTCGATCGCATGCGCATCAATATTAACAATCTCATCTCCGAGATTCAGCAGAAAGCCCAATTGGAGAACGAGCTGCAGCAGAACAAGCTGCTGCTGCGCGAGAGTCAGCTGCGAAGCTTGCAGAGCCAGATCAATCCGCACTTCTTATTCAATACGCTCGACATGCTCTCGAAGAAGGCTTACCTCGAAGGTTCGGAGGAGACAAGCGATCTGCTCGCCAGCGTGGCAGGGCTGCTGCGGTACAATCTGAAACGGCTTGATCGGCCGATGACGCTTAAGGATGAGGTTCGGGTGCTCAGCCAATACATTGAGATCCAGAAAGCGCGGTTTACCGATCGTCTGCAGTTCAATATGGATATCGATGAGAGCTGCCTGTCTATCCAACTGCCCGGCTTGACCTTGCAGCCAATCGTAGAGAATGCGGTCATCCACGCGGTTGAGCCTCGCGAGGACGGAGGGACGATAACGTTCCGCGTCTTCGACAGCGGGGAGCGGGTCACGATTGAAATTGCCGACGACGGTCCCGGCATGTCGGAGATGAAGATCAGGCAAATTCTCCATGAGGATAATTTCGAGACGGAAAGTCATTCGACGGGCATAGGATTCAACAATGTAGTGAAGCGGCTGCGCATCTTTTGCGGACTGGAAGATGTAATCGATATTAAGAGCGAGCCGGGGAATGGCACGAGCGTAATAGTAACGATCCCGAAGACGAAAGGAAACGTGAAGGATGACTAAGCTCTTGATCGTGGATGACGAACAGATCGAGCGGGAAGGGCTGCAGGCGATCTTGCAGAAGGGATTTCCCGATCTCGAGATTCGGCAGGCGAGGAATGGCATGATGGCCATAGAGATAGCGGAGCAGTACCAGCCGGAGCTGGTGCTGATGGATATTAAGATGCCGGGGATGAGCGGTATAGAGGCAATCGAGCATTTGTCGACGGACTATCCGGACATGAAGTTTATTATGGTGACGGCGTACGATACGTTCGAGTATGCGCGGAAGGCGATCAAGCTCGGGGTCAAGGATTACCTGCTGAAGCCGAGCAAGGCGAGCGAGATTGTAGCGACGGTAGGCAAGGCGCTGGCGCAGATTGCAGAGGATCGCAGGCAAGCGGAGACGAGTCTTCTGCATCGGGATACGCTGCAGAAGGTGCTGCCGATCGTGGAGACCGATATCGTGACCCAGCTGCTGTTCGATCATGTGCATGAGGTGCATTTGGATGAGTTGGTAGGTCTGCTGGGTGTCGGATCGGACAACGACAAGTTCGCGATGACGGTGCTGCTGCCGCCAGGCTCGGAGTCTCATTATTCCGTCATTAAAGATAAGGTTCGTTCGATGAAAAATGGTTGGGTCGGCGCGCTGTATGGACGGCAAATTCCGATCATCGCGTTCCGCGACCCGAGCCAGTCGTTCCGTGCGCAGGCTGGAGCGATCGCTCGCGAGCTGCTCGCGGCTGCTAAGGCGGATGCCGCCGCAGGCTGGTTCGTCGGCATCGGCAACGTGTGCGAATCGCTCGATCAGATTCGCCAGTCCTATCAAGAGGCGTTGGTCGCTTCGATGGATACGTCGGTACCCGTGAAATTCCGTTTCTTCGCGGATACGCCTGTGCTTGGCGTAACGAGCGAAGGCTATCCAGCGAAGCAGCTGGAGAAGCAGCTGTTCGAGCTGATCCGCCTCGGGCAGTGGGAGCAGGTCCATGCGGAGGTGACGGAATTCATTCGGCGCTACGAGCATGAAGGAGCGGATCTTCTCCAGGCGCAGCAGCGCGTGCTCGAGCTGCTCTGGCTCGCCTCGCGCGCGCTTCTGGAGCTCGGAGTAGAGATGGATACGCCGCTGTTTTCGTTCCAGTCGCAGGATTATCGCCAGCTGCGCGCCGAGTCCGCTCTGCTGCTGGATCGGATGCGGCAATCGCTTGCGGAGCATCAGGATCACATATCGCCAGATACGATCCAGCGGATCAAGCAGTTCATTATGGACAATTCGCATAAGGATATTTCGCTCGATACGATCGGCAAGCGTGTTGGCCTCAGCCCCTTCTATATCAGCAAAATGTTCAAGGAGCAGCTTGGCGTCAACTATATCGATTTCTTAACCGAATGCCGCATCGAGAAGGCGAAGAGGCTGATGGGCAATCCGGAATGGAGCCTTAAGAAAATTACGTATGAGGTCGGCTATCACGATCCGAACTATTTCAGCAAGGTGTTCAAAAAAATGTGCGACGTCTCGCCAACCGAATATCGGAAGGCGCTGCTCGGCCGAAGGGGATAGACAGGCGCATGAGACAACATACATTGCACGTCAGGCTGCTCGTGCTCGTGCTGCTGCTAACACTGTCTTGCTTGGCGGCGGCTTGCGACAGCGGGAATGGAAACAGCGGCAGCGAGACCTCTTCCGCGCAGGAAGGCATAGAGGAAACGGCCGTTCATCCGGAAACTGGCGAGAGTGCTGAAGTTAACGGCAGCAAGGAAGAGGCTAAGAGCAATAAGCGGATCAAAATCGGCTTCTCGATGGATGGACTGCAAGAAGAGCGTTGGCAGAGAGACCGCGACATGTTCAAGGAAGCCGCCGAAGCGCTTGGCGCCGAGGTTGTCGTCAAGGCGGCCAATGGCGATGACGCGATGCAAATCTCGCAAGCGGAGACGATGATCAGCGAGGGCGTCGATATTCTTGTGATCGTCCCGCATAATGCGGATGCAACGGCTGCCATTGTGCAGAAGGCCCATGCTTCCGGCATCAAAGTGCTTGCTTATGATCGGCTTGTGAAAAACTCGGAAATCGATCTGTATGTGTCGTTCGACAATGAGCAGGTAGGCGAGCTGCAGGCGAGAGCGATCACGCGTCTTGTGCCGAAGGGCAAGTATGTCTATATCGGAGGCGCGGATACGGATAACAATGCCCATATGTTCAAAAAAGGCGTGTTCAACGTGCTGCAGCCTTTGATCGATAGAGGGGACATTACGATCGTATATGACCAGTGGTCGAAGGATTGGACGCCTGCTAATGCATTGGCGAATATGAAAGCCGCGCTAAGCGCGAACGGCAACAACATTGACGCAGTCATAGCAGCGAATGACGGGACTGCAGGCGGAGTTGTTCAGGCGCTAGGGCTGCAAGGGATGGCAGGGAAAATTCCCGTTGCCGGACAGGACGGCGATCTCGCAGCGGCGCAGCGGATCGTCGAAGGGACACAGGTGATGACCGTGTACAAGCCGATCAGGCTTCTGGCAGAGAAGGCGGCCGAGCTTGCATTCAAGCTTGCGCGAGGCGAACCTTCCGGCGCCGATCGAAAGGTGAACAACGGCAAGATCGAAGTGCCGTCCGTGCTGCTCTCGCCGATCGCGGTGGACCGATTCAACATCGATGACACGATCATCGCGGACGGCTTCCACTCGCGTGAGGAAGTATATCGGAATGTGAAGGCGAAGAAAGAAGCGGATGAGTAGGCCGACACTGAAAGCTAATAATACACCTGTGCATTCCTGCAATGATATTAGTCTAACGATTTCTCGTCCTAGACAGTCGTACGTACGCGTACGGCTGTCTTTTTTTGCACCCGTATAAGCGATAGATCCGTTCCAAGTTAAAAATGTCCAGATAGTCGTAAAAGAGTGCTATAGTATAGCGCTTTCATTGGAAGTTCGGGATGGTATAGTTGCTCCAGTAAGTGATCTAGACCATTACCGAGAGGGGTTAAGAAAGATGAAAAAAGGCTTCAAAGCGATGGCCATTATGATGGTTGTCATGTTGTTCGCCGCATTGGTTACGGCTTGCGGAAGCAACGGCAGCAGCAAAGTAAGCGTAGGTATCGTACTGCCGACGAAGGACGAGGAAAGATGGATCCAGGACGAGCAGCGCTTCAAAGACGCATTGAAGGAATCGGACTATAAAGGTGAAATTCTGTTCAGCCAAGGCTCCTCCGCCAAAGAGAAAGAAAACGTAGAAACGCTGATCAACAAAGGCATTAAAGTCCTTATCATTTGTCCATTCGATGCGACGGCAGCCGGTGCAGCAGTGGAAGCGGCTAAGAAAGAAGGCATTACGGTTATTTCCTATGACCGTCTGATTACGAACACGGATGCAGTCGACTACTACGCAACATTCGATAGCAATAAGGTAGGCGCGAAGCAAGCGCAATACCTCGTTGACCATGTGAAAGGCACAGGCGTGCCGCTGTATCTGTATGCCGGCGCTGCTACGGATAACAACTCGTTCCTGTTCTTCGCAGGCGCTTGGAGCGTGCTGCAGCCGAAAATCGCCGACGGCACGTTCAAAATCGCGAACTCGAGCGAAGCGATTGCCGTTGCGGGCAAGGCTAAACTGGAGCGCGAGGAAATGGCGAAAGTCATCGGCCAAGTAACGACGAGCTGGAATCCGGACGAAGCGAAAAACAAAGCGCAAACGCACCTTACGGCAGCAGGCGCTGACTTGAAAGGCGACGTTGCGATCCTCGGACCAAACGATGCAACGGCTCGTTCCATTGCGGACGTATTCAAAGCGGACAGCGCAATCAAGAGCTATGTCATTTCCGGACAAGACGCGGATAAAGCTTCCGGCCAATACATCATCGACGGCAAACAGTCGATGACGATATTCAAAGACACTCGTACGCTCGTTAAAGATGCAATGGGCCTCGCAGTCGACGTTCTCGACGGCAAAACGATTGCAACGAACGGCGAATACGACAACGGCAAGAAGAAAGTGCCAGCCAAACAATCGGACGTTGTCGCTGTCGACAAAGACAACTTTAAGAAAGAGCTTGTAGAGTCCGGTTACTACAAAGAGTCCGACTTCAAGGGCCTGTAAGAACAAGCCATGTAGGCAAGGAGTAGTGGTAGATTCGTCTATCACTACTCCTTTATGTAAGAGTTGTTTCGCTAAGGAGTGCATAACGATGAGCGACTACATTTTAGAGATGAACAATATCTCCAAAGAGTTTACAGGCGTCAAGGCGTTGACCGAGGTCAACTTCAAAGTGGCTAAAGGCGAAATTCACTTCCTGGTCGGCGAGAACGGAGCGGGCAAGTCGACATTGATGAAGGTGCTCAGCGGCGTATATCCGCACGGCACGTATTCGGGCGATATCGTCTACAACGGCAAGGTGCAGAAGTTCGGCAAAATCGCCGACAGCGTGCAAGCCGGCATCGGGATTATCTATCAGGAGCTGGCGCTGTTTCCGGACCTTAGCGTGTACGAGAATATTTTTGCCGGCAACGAAGTAGCGCGCGGTTCGATTATCAATTGGAACCAGACGATCGTGCAGGCGAAGGAAATGCTCGCAAAGGTAGGACTGAGCGTGAACCCGGAGACGCTCATTAAAGATCTTGGCGTAGGCAAGCAGCAGCTTGTCGAGATCGCCAAAGCGCTCAGCAAGAACATTCGGCTGCTTATCCTGGACGAACCGACGGCAGCCTTGAATGAGAACGACAGCGAGAATCTGCTTAATCTGCTGCGGGAGTTGAAGAAGCAGGGCATTACCTGCATCATGATCTCGCACAAGCTGAAGGAAGTCATTGCGGTTGCGGACAAGGCTACAATCCTCCGCGACGGACGTACGATTTGCACGCTGGATGCATCCAAGGGAGAAATTAAGGAAAACGTCATCATCAAAAACATGGTCGGTCGCGAGATCGAAGATATTTACCCGAAGAGAGCGAATAAATCGTTCGGCGACAACATTCTCGAGGTAAAGAATTGGTCCGCCTTCGACACGCAGTTGGGCAGACATGTCGTGAAGGACGTTAACTTACATGTGAAAAAAGGCGAAATCGTCGGTATCGCCGGCTTAATGGGCTCAGGACGGACCGAGCTTGCGCTAAGCCTATTCGGCAATCCGAGATCCTATCGACTGCAGGGCGATATGCTGCTGAACGGCAAGCCAAGCTCGTTCAAGCATACGAGCGACGCGATTGACGCAGGCATCGCTTATGTGACGGAGGATCGAAAGGGTGACGGCTTGTTCCTGATTCAAGATATTCGGAGCAACATGACCGCAGCGAATTTGCGAGGTGTCGCCTCCAAGGGCGTCATTAACGCGAACCAAGAGGTTCAGGTGGCGCAGTCATACAAAAATTCCTTGAATGTCAAAGCGCCTTCCATCGAACAAATCGTCGGCAACCTAAGCGGCGGCAACCAGCAGAAGGTATCGCTTGGCAAGTGGCTGTTCGTCGGGCCGAAGCTGCTTATACTCGACGAGCCGACTCGCGGTATCGACGTCGGTGCCAAGTTCGAAATTTATACGATTATGAACAAGCTGATCAGCGAGGGCATGAGCATCATCATGATCTCGTCGGAGCTTGGCGAGGTGCTCGGCATGAGCGATCGCGTGTACGTCATGGCTGAAGGTCGAATCAAAGGCGAATTGTCCATTGAGGAAGCCGATCAGGAAAAAATCATGCAATTCGCTACGCAATAGGAGGAACAACGATGAACAACGTAGTCAAAGATGTGCCGAAGATTTCCGGCCACCGCCGGCCGTCCTCGGATCAAACGAAAGCAACATTGCTGGGCGAGGCGGGGACGCTGCTCAAAGTCAATATTCGCGAATACGGCATGTATATCGCTCTGTTCGTTATCATTGTCATTTTCTCCATCATGACAGACGGCTTGTTCATGTCTTCCCGCAACATCAGTAACTTGCTGGATGCAACGGGCTACACCGCCGTATTGGCGGTCGGGATGACGCTCGTCATCGTCATTCGGCACATTGACTTGTCCGTTGGCTTCGCGGCCGGCTTCATGGGCGCTATTGCCGCGATACTCATGACGCAGGCCGGCGTTCCGTTCTATCTGACGATTCCGATCATTCTTGTACTTGGCATCGTCATCGGGATGTTCAACGGCGTGCTCGTTGCATCGGTCGGCATACCTTCGTTCGTCTCGTCGCTCGCTGCTATGCTTATTTTCCGCGGAGCGCTGCTGCAAGTGACGGAGAAAACGGGTACGATCAACGTCCCGAGCGATCATTTCAACGCGATCGGCAACGGCTACCTGCCGGAAATTTCGGAAGTTGGCGGCTTGAAGCTGCTCTCGCTCATTCTTGGTCTTGTCGTTATTCTGTTGTACATTTACTTCGAATTCAAGAACCGCACGAACAAACAGAAATACAATTTCGAAGTTGTCTCCAAGGGGATTTTCACGATCAAGCTTATCTTCGTATCGGCTATAATCGCTTACGTGACTTGGATTCTGTCCGGCTACAACGGTTTCTCGTGGACGGTTATCATTGTGCTGGGCGTCGTGCTTATCTATCACTTCCTGACGACCAAGACGGTGCTCGGCCGCCATATCTATGCGGTCGGCAGCAATCCGGAAGCGGCTCACCTGAGCGGTATCAATGTGAAGAAAATAACGTATATCGTATTCGGCTCAATGGGTCTGCTCAGCGCGCTCAGCGGCATTCTGTATACGGCCCGCCTTCAGTCTGCATCGACGACGGCTGGCACGCTGTTCGAGCTTGATGCGATCGCCGCTGCTTATGTGGGCGGCGTATCGGCGGCAGGCGGCGTAGGTAAAGTAACGGGCTCCATCATCGGCGCTGTCGTTATGGCATCGCTGACGAGCGGCATGAACCTGCTCGGCGTCGGCATCTCCTACCAGTACATGATCCGCGGCGGCGTCCTTGCCGCAGCCGTTATCTTCGACGTCATGACGCGTCGGAAGAGAGCGTAACGAAGAAGCAGCGGCGAGGCATCATGCTTCTCGCCCTACGTAAGAATAATACAGCGCGATAGTTCGCGCACTGCGAGCCGCTCTCGGCCTTGGCACGGAATCCGTGCAAGCCGGGAACGGCTCGATTGTTCTTTCGAGTTATTCTCTGTTTAACCTCTGTCACACCAATGCCAGCTCTGTAGTGTATCTTCTCGCTCTAAAGTAGCGTTAGTACTACGCTGCAAACCCCGTCCCAAGTCCCGCTAGAACTACGTCGCTGCTCTACGCTACACTGATTCACCTGAACCTCAAATTGAATCCTTGACCGACGTTATCCTAGTATTGCTCAGTAACTCTTCTCGCTAACGAACCTCAGTAACTTTATCTTGCTCGATTCAGGAGGCTGGCGATGTAACGAACCCTGCACATCATATTTACTTCCAAACGCTGCTAGAACGAGGGAATCTGGAGGAATAGCGTGACCTGAGTTCGTTAGCATGCAGAAACGGTGTACAGTCGCACAATAGCGCCAGTGTGGTTCGTTAGCAAATTTCGTTACTTTGTTCCGTTCAATGCCGCTGCTTCTGAAATAGCGAAAGTGCGATACCTCTGTTTGCCGCTTGCAATGATGAGCAACTCAAGCTTAACTAGTGTATTCAATATTCGCCTCGCATGCTGGGCAGTAACCCTCAAATGCGCTGCCAACTCAGAAGGTGCGAAGGGACGCAATAAACGCCGAGCAAATCGAACAGTTTCAGCTTCGAAAGCATTGAGCTCAGCAGGTACGTTCATTGAAACAAACTTGCCGACGAAGGCGAGTACGAGTTGTTGACAGCGCCAAGGTTCTTCTTTAATGGACGGATATGCTAAAGGAAGAAACATCCACTCGTCGAGCGCCATAAGACTATGCCGCCAGCATAAGTCTTTGAACCGCTTTACATCGAGGTCTCTCGCGTGTGAGCCGTATCCTTGAATTTCGATTCCCCCTTTAACACCACTTGGCATATAAGCTAAATCTACATAGCGGTATCCGCTGTTGAAGTCTCGAACTTCCCACTCCGGGTACAGATGATCGAAGTTTCCTACGGCGGGAAACCAAATATGCCGCAAAAATTCGACCGTACCATGGCCTAGACCTTTCTCCAATAACTCACGTCTGCGATGATTATTCTCTTGCTTAATTTGCTGCAATAGCCACTCTTCGTACTTGGGTTCGAAACGCGCCATTATATGTAAGCCCCCTAAATAGTCATCCGTAACACGCAAAAAAGCCGCCCCGATACGAAGTATCGAAGCGGCGTGTGCTTCACGACCGAATGTGATGCTGTTTGGTTTGCCAATAGTGTAGCTTGATTTTATAAGGCGCGCAATAGGCCCGGATGATTTATTGGAAGACAGCAGCGGGTTCATTATTCTAACGAACTTCAGCAGCCTTATTTTGCTCAAGTGGAGACGGTGGCATTGTAACGAACTCTAAACACTTTATATACCCTCGAATGCTATTGTAACGCGTCGATTTAGTTGAATAGCGTGATCTGAGTTCATCAGCGTTAGAAAACAGCGAAAAGTCGGGCAATAGCGTGTAATTGGTTCGTTAGCATATTATAGTGCGATTTCGAGACAGCTGACCCGCCTTAACGAACTTCAGCAGCTTTATTCCACTCATGTAGAGACGGTAGCGACGTAACGAACCCTGCACATCATAATTACTCCTAAACGACGCTGGAACGAGAGAATTTGGCGGAATAGCGTGATCTGAGTTCGTTAGCATGCGAAATGGGCGAATAAGTGAATAATAGCGTCACCTGGGTTCGTTAGAGCGGGCAGATGTGGCATTTCGTCACAATATAGTGGTTTCCGAGTTCGTTATGTTCAGCATTTGCCCGTAATGACGCAATATCTTCATGTCAGCGTGATAAGATCGGCTATTAGGCCAGAATTTGCCGAAATATCGTAAGATGGAACGAAATTCTTTTGTCGAATGAGCCGATAAAATAAGACTCTGACTAGACTGGCTGTTCGGTCGAATGATATGATGGAGTCGGGTGATGAAAAGGATGAACAACGAGACGACCAATGAAGAAGTTAAAGGCAATCAAACAGCTGAACCGGATCCACAGTTGGTTGAGCTGGTCAAGGCTGTTCATCATAACTGCCTTGTAGCACTGCGGATGCATTATAACGAAGTGGATGGACAAGTGGTAACGCAGGAAATGTATGGTCCTGTATTCATCTATCACGTGAAGAACGATGCGAATCAAGTTTATTCCTGCGGTTTCTTCCTGCGTGAGTTGGTCAACCGTTTCCAATCCGGCAATGATCCGGCGGAATGGCTAGCTTCATTCTTCGTAGAGCTGATGAAGCAGGAAGGCGGAAGAGGGCTTCCAACGCCGCCGAAGTCCGAAGACGATGCCAAATTCGTCGTCGACAAAGTACTCGTACCGCAATGTGTGACGCTAATTCGCGAAGAATTCGCTCCGGAGCCTGTACACGTCGATCTAGCGCTGCATGAGAAGTTTGGTCCTGTTCTTGAAGCAGGATTCCCATCTATTGTAGACGGTAATAATGTTTGCGCTTTCCCGCTGCATCTGCTGGTTACGCATCTGCTGTTGAACCGCGATCCTGCAGAGCTGCTCATTCAAGGTCTGTACAACATTCGTGAAGAACACGGCCTTCAGTAACATCATCATTTATTATCGCAATCAAGGAATACAATGTATGCAAACCACGTCTGACGGACGTGGTTTTTTTCTGTTCATTGCAATAATGCGGCACGACAAAAAAGCCCTAGGTCTAGTCCCAGGGCGCTGACGAAGGCGCTTACAATTTGCTTTTGAGTGCTAGCAAATATTTGAGTGCGATTCCGAAGGCACCGATGTAGTAGCCAACTTTAACGATCCAACCCGTCGAGTCGAGTACAGAGATGCTGGCAAGCAGCAGCAGCGGGAGGACGTAGTACAACGTGTCTTGGAGGTAGCTGAGGATGAGGGATGGCGTGAAATCTTTGGTGCGAAGAGCGTGATAAAGTCCAACGAGAAAATCAAGTGCCATGAAGCCAAACACGATCCAGAGCGAATAGAGCATCCAGCCTGTGAGCAGCGTAGTCATTATGCATCACCTCCTTGCAGGAGGAGTGGTTTGTGTTTCTAATCTATCATATGTAGCAGGATGTGCTTTTGCTCGGGACAACTATACCAATTTATCGGTTTTTGCGGAACAAACGGTGCAGATGTAAAGGAGCGAGCTTATAAGCGCGATAGCTCTGTGTTGAAAGATGCGTTTTATTGGTGTACTCGGCAGCGTATCTTCACTTGTCTTTATCCCTGCTTTTGTTATGATGGTGCTTGAAACCATCCATATGAAGAGGGACGTGATGCTCAAATGGCTAAGCTGACACCATATTTCTACTCCGAAGATGCTCGATCGCAGGCTGACTTTTATGTTCAAGCGCTTGGCGGGCAAATCATCGAACAGATGACGTACGGACAAGCGCCGGGAACGGATGAAGCACTGAAGGATCGCATCATCCATATGTCGTTTATCGCTGCCGGCGTGAATTTCTTCATCGCGGATACGATGCATGAACCTCCAGGTCGCAGCAGCAGCTTCGACCTGAACTTGGAGTTCAAGACCGATGAAGAAGCGCAGCGCGCATTTGCGAATTTGTCGGAAGGCGGACGCATCATTATGGCGCTCGAGAAACAGTTCTGGGGCACACTGTTCGGACGTCTGGAGGACAAGTTCGGCATCAAGTGGCAAATTAGCACAGAGGCTCTGAAGCCGCAGTAACGCAGTATAGGATCAAAAACGTTAAGCTCACCGCAATATGGCGATGAGCTTGTTCTGCTCCCGGCAGGAAAAGATCTATACAATTCCCATAAGTTTCTATATAAATGCTATGCAAGCCGTCGTTCCGATGATTTGATCGGACGGCGGCTTTTTAGTATCCTAAAGTGTCAATTAACGCTGCAACATTTTGAACTGAATCACGTCGTTATAGGTTAGTAAACAGGATTGGCAGAGAGGGGCCTTAGGCGTGCAAGTACCAAAATTTCGTAAAACGTTCCCGTACATGATCGCATCGTGTATGGCAATCTCATTCCTATTATCGTCCTGCGGCGCGAAGGATAAGGAGTCCGTTCCTCCTCCGAATGCCATACAGCAAACCGAGCAGACAAACAACTCAGCAGCCTCGTCCAATGAGTCGGAAGCAGAGGCGCCCACGGAGAGCCAGCCATCGGGTACAACCGAGGATGAGCCCGAAATCCCGGTCAGGGCACTGATCGCTTCACTGCCAGACCATCACATTGAGATGTTTGGTTTAGATAATGGCGTAGAACTGCACGTAGGCGATCATGTCCAGCAGTACGACTGGATATATATGACACCCAGAGGAATTGAACCAAGGATGGCAGTGAAAGACTACGATGGCGATGGTCATGATGAGCTTGCCATCATTCTGTACATAGGCTCAGGCACAGGTGTCTCCGTCGAAGAGCTGCATATGATTGAGATAGAGGAAGATCCGAAGCTGCGTGACCATATGTTCCAAGAGAGCGACTACTTGGATCAAGTATATCCTGCTATATCATTCAAACCGATCAAGCAAGAGGAAGAGTTGACAGCAGAAGTGAAGGTCGGGTCCAAGACCATTGAAGTCACAATGAAAAACTATTATGATCATGAGGAATTCGGAGCAGCCAGCGATAAGCTGGGTATTCGCGACATTGTGGGATTTAGTTTTGATGACAATAAGGCCATCAAGGCGAGTTTCGGTGTTGGTGTTTTGTTCGAGAAGATTGCATCCCCGCAGTATATTGGCAGATTGAATGCGGACGTTTCGTACCGCGACGGACAATTCAAGCTGTCCAATTACGAATTCGTTGTAGAGGAGAATATTTAGGTCCTCAGGCCCGATTTATATTCATACCCAGCCTGTTCTGTTCTAACAAGGTGCTTCACTAAGCGTAGACGAATGAATCGATTCTCGTATAGAGAGCAGGCTAATAGGAAGCCCGCAGCAACGGACAGCTGCGGGTTTTCTCCGTTGTTTCTCAATCGGTACTTGACAGGATGAATCACGAAAGCTTAAAATCTAACCAGTTAGTTAGAAATGTTGCGAAGGCGGGAGCGAGCATTACACAGAAGGAACGGAAGTCGAAGAAAACGTATGATGCTGCGCGAACGAGGGAAATCATTCTCGACGCAGCAGAACAGATTTTCGCAGATCAAGGTTTCTCGGCTGCACGAATTGATGCGATTGCCACGGCTTCGGGTTATAACAAAAGCCTGATCTATCAGTATTTTACCGATAAAATAGGGTTGTACATGGAAGTCGTCAAGCGAGCCGACCAGTTAGGCGACCAGATGCTTGCCGATATGTCGGGCGGTCTGATGAATGACGAACAGCTTACGAAGGATGCGGGCAAATTCAAGCTCTTTCTGGAAACGGTCGTGCGCAGTACTTATGATTTCTTAGTGCAGCATCCGCGGTTCTTGAAGATCTATTCGTGGGAAGCCGCGGAAGGCTGGCGGACGTGGAATCAGATTTCGTATCGGCCGGACGATATTACGCAACTCCTCGATTTGGCTAAGCAAGCGAAGGAGAATGGTCTGTTGAGAGCGGATCTAGACCCTTATTATTTGCCGATTCTACTGCTCAGCAACGTAGGCTTCTCTATGCAGCATTTCTCACGCTTCAATATTGATATGACAGGTGATGGGGAGCTGGATGGCAAGTCTGGTGCGGGCGGCAGCTCGGCGCATGCACGGGAGCAACTCGTTCGATTCGTGGTTTACGGGATAATGGAACCGTCTTTATTGTAAGGAAATAAAGGCGGTATTCTTTTAGCCTAAATATAAATAACTAGTTAGTTTTAAAAATGAAAGGTGGATGATGAAGGTGATCAACATGCACAACAGTAAGACGAGGTGGTGGGTGCTTGGCGTGATGGCGCTCAGTGTTCTGACCATCGGATTGGATACGACCGTGCTCAATCTGGCTCTGCCGGTGCTTGCATCGGATCTGAACGCCGCGACAAGCGAGCTTCAATGGTTTGCGAATGCGTACAACTTAGTATTGGCGGCTATGCTGCTGCCTGCCGGGATGCTTGGCGATCGTTATAGTCGGAAAAAGCTGCTGCTGCTCTCGCTTGTCATGTTCGGCGCAGCTTCGGTTGCATGTGCGTACGCATCTAGCTCGGAGGCACTCATTATTTCTCGGGCAATACTCGGACTCGGGGCTGCGCTCCTTATGCCGTTATCGCTGTCGCTTGTTCCGTTCTTGTTCTCGGAAGGCGAACGTCCGAAGGCGATGACTTTATGGGTTACCGCAAGCGCACTGGGGCTGCCGCTTGGCCCTATCATTGGGGGCTGGCTGCTGGAGCATTACAACTGGGGGACGATTTTTCTCATAAATGTGCCTATCATTGTAGTTGCATTAATTGCATTGGTAGTACTGCTGCCTGAGTCGACTGTAGAGAAGCAAAAGCAGCGAATCGATTGGCTGGGAATCATCACATCGAGCTTGGGATTGACTGCTATTACGTACGGAGTAACACGATCAGGTGATGAAGGCTGGAACGATGGAATCACATTAGCTTCTGTAATCGCAGGTATATTGCTGCTTGGTTTGTTCGTCTGGCATCAACGCCGAACAGCATACCCGCTTGTTGAAATGCAGTTGTTCCGTCAAGGTGGTTTTACTTGGGGGGCGGGAATGGCGACGTTGGTCAACTTCGCATTGTTCGGTATATTGTTCGGATTACCGATTTATCTCCAGGTGGTGCAAGGGGTGGATGCACAAGCGGCCGGACTGCGTATACTGCCGCTTATAGGCGGTGTCGTGGTTGGTTCAAGATTGTCGGGACGACTGTCTGCTCGTGCGGGCGACAAAGTGGCTATTGCGTTAGGTTTCTTGATCGTTGCAGCAGGTTTTGCAATGGGCGGTCTGACAGAAGTATCGACGAGCTATGGTTACACGGCGATTTGGGTGGTATGCGTTGGCGTCGGACTGAGCTTCGTCCTGCCGGTCGCAATGAACGCTGCATTGGGAGCTCTGCCTGAAGATCGGGCAGGCGTTGGCTCCGCGGTCATTATGGCGATGAGACAGATTGGCGGTACGATTGGGGTAGCTTTTCTTGGCTCGCTGCTCAACAGCGTCTACAGTCGCAATGTTGACGTAAGCAATCTACCGGAAGCGACGGCAGAAGCCGTTCGCAATAACGTCTCTGCCGGAGCGATTGCCGCGGGTGAACTAAAATCCGCATCGCTCCTCAACTCGGTGCACGGGGCGTTCGTAGACGGGCTGGATATGATGCTGTTCGTCTGCGGCGGTATCGCAATCGTAGGGATTGCGTTGACGGTGCTATTTTGGCCGAGGAAGGTGGAGGTCGTGAAGGGGAGCGGGGTAGAGGAGCAACAGCTATTCCATTAAGTACAAAAAAGCCCTCATCCCGAGGGCTTTTTGTAACTTCCAATAAAGCACACTTTCCTCTACGGCGTGTTTATTACGGCGTCGTACCCCATACCACCGTACCATTCTGATACAATACAACCTTGCTCCAGTCGGCATATGAGGTTTTGGTGCCGTCGTACGAATAGTCGTTAGACTCGTTGAAATTGGACCAATCCGACTTGGACATTCGCAGCTGGATTTCCCCGCTTTGCCCGCTGGCCAGAATAGACCCCGCGGCAGAGGAGAAGCTGAGCTCCACGTAAGAGTCGGCATTCGTTCCGGTGACGGAGCCGAATGTGATGCTGACGTTCGAGGAGCCGATTTGGGCCCAATCGATCCATCCATTCATCGCAGCGGTGCCGTCCTTGGTGAAGTAATAGCGAATCTTCAACGTGCTCAGATTAACTGCGGTGCTGCCGGTATTCTTGACGATGAAAGATGCTTTAATTTGATTGTCCGAAGCATTGGTATCCGAAGCGCGGTATTGAATAATGAGGCCATTTGATGTGCTGGTTCCACCGGTTGGGGCCGCGCTTGCTTGTGAGGAGTTGGCGCTGCTGCCCATATTGTTCGATGCGCTGACTACGTAATAGTAAGTCGTACCGTTTGTCAAGCCTGTATTCACGTAGCTGGTCGTCGCAACGGTCGCGACATCCGTGTATGGACCGCCCGATAGGAGCGCGCGTTTCACCGTATAGCTCGTCGCGTCGGACGAAGCCGTCCAGGAAAGCGTCACTTGCGCATTGCCGGGCGTGGCTGTCAGACCGGTCGGCGCCGCAGGGGATTCCAT
>NZ_BTCK01000069.1:0-24866 GCF_033239625.1 Paenibacillus sp. CCS19 | reverse complement strand
CTTGTTCCGTTATCAGGTCCAATGGAGCCACACCTCTCATTCGCACCGTCGTTTAGTATTATGGCTGGCAAGTACGTTTCTTATTCATGACCGATAAAATTTCTTATAATTGGCAGTGTATGAATTGAAGGAAGCATCCTAACTGAATTTGCGTTATAATAGACGTTTGTAAGGAAAGAAGTTAGGAGTGAATTGGAATTGAATCAAGGTACGAATAAGATTGGACGCAATGAAAGCTGTCCATGCGGCAGCGGTCTTAAGTATAAGCGCTGCTGTCTGGATAAAGATCAACAACAAGGACGGCAAGCGGCAGAAGGGAAACCGGCATCGGCTGAAGCAGCAAACGCGAATGTACCTGTAACGGCAGAAGGTATGGTCAAATGGATTCGCGAGCTTCCATGGAAGCGTACCGAAGATCAGCAGCTTGCAGAGCTGCTCGTTGAACGGATGCATGGCACTGAGCCATCGATCATCATCCGCGCCGTCTGGGTATGGCACTGTTACGCAGATGAGACGGCGCCAGCTTACGCGAAGCCGGAGGCATACTGCGCAGCTATCGAATACTTGATGAGCGAAGCGCATGGACTTTCGACGACTCAGAAGGGACTGGCAGCCAAATACGGTGTTTCGCCGACGACGCTGTCCAAACGATATCGTGAACTCGCGGCTTTCTTCGGAGATCGCGCAGCAGATTCCATTACAGCGAAAATTCCGGAAGTCGCGTTGGCATAGAATAGGAATAGGCTATAGGTAAGATGGCGCATCGACCTGCCGCATGGTAGTGACGGACGATGGACATGATGAGAAACAGGTGGCGATGAATCATGGATCTACAGTCAGATGTATGTATCGTTGGGGCAGGGCCAGGCGGCGCACTGCTCGCTGTACTATTGGCGGAGGCAGGTCTATCCGTCGTCGTGTTGGAGCGGCACTCCAGCGTGTTCAAGGAATTTCGAGGCGAGCTGGTCAATGAAGACGGAGAACGCATATTGAACAAACATCGTGTGCTGGAGGAAGTGGAGCGGCTCGGCATGCTGCTGCTGCAGCGCATTGAGTACATGGAGGACGGACAGTTGATTCGAACGGTTGTACCTGGCGAAGGTCACGTGCATGTCGGCATTCATATGCCGCAGAAGCACTTGCTTCAGGTGCTGTTCGATCGGCTGGAGGCTAACGCTAACGCGAAGCTGATTACAGGTGTAACCGTTACGAAGCTGCTGAGGGATGAGCATGACACCGTCACTGGTGTCAGCGGCAGATATGGCAGCGAGACGATTAACGTGCGCAGCCGCGTCACTGTAGGTGCAGATGGACGTTATTCGACCGTTCGCAAGCTTGCGGGCATACCAACCGATGTGCTAAGCCATGGTTACGATCTGCTCTGGGCGCGGATTCCTTCGCCTGAAGGATGGGAGCCCATTATTCGAATGACGTTGGCACAGGATGCTCAGCTGGCGCTATTCACGCAGCAAGGCGGCTATATTCAGATTGGCTGGAGCATTCCGGAAGGCATGTATGCCGAGATGAAGAAGAAGCCGATTGACGATCTGATCGATTCGCTGGTCGCGGCTTACCCGGATTTGGCGACGACTGCACGCGCTAATCTGCAATCATGGAATGACTTTGTACTTCTTAAAGTGCACAGCAGCAGAGCGGACAGCTGGGTACGGGATGGATTCGTCATTATGGGCGATGCGGCTCATACGATGAGCCCGACCGGAGCGTTCGGTCTCAATTGTGCCTTGAACGATGCGGACACATTAGCGAACGTGCTCCGTGTTGCATTGGCTGAAGGGAATACGAGCGCATCGCGTCTTGCGGAGTTCGAACGTACGAATCGGCAGCCAACTGAAGCGCTGCAGGATAAGCAGTTCGAGATGGAGCGGTCTTTCTCCGGGCAGTTCGGCCTATAAAGTATGGGATGTAACCGGCAAGCCTAGGGCTTGCCGGTTTATTTTGTTTCTAAGCGGCTCTAATCCCCCTCTATTGTCCCACTCTATCAACTAGTAAAACAGGCTCTTCTCGACCGTCATTCATCCAAGAGACTTCTATCTCTAAGACATATGCTAGTGTATAACGATTGGAAGAGGGAGAAGATTGCCATGGTAGAGTCGCATAGCAGACAGCTGGCTAGCAAATGGGTCAAAACAGCTGCACTTCTCAGCAACACCCATCTGGCAGCCCATGTTCCGCCAACACGGATATATTCGGCTGATAATTTGAAGTCTATGTTGAATGAGCATGAAATGGTCGTCATCAAGCCGATCTGTGGAGCGGGCGGTCACGGTGTCATCAAGGTCCAGAAGGAAGGAAGCGGCTATACGTACACGTATTTCTCCAAGAAGAGCTACGCCTCCTCGTTCGAAGGATTGTTCGCTGCACTGAGCAGAGCGAAGAAGAAACGCTCTTATTTGATCCAGAAAGGGATTCGGCTTGCGACAATCGGCGGGCGTCCAATTGATTATCGTGTGAAGTATGTGAAGACGGAAACAGGCTGGGTGTATCGTTCGATGGTTGGTCGTCTTGCGAAGCCAGGGCTGTTCGTCACGAATTTGTGCCGGGGCGGCACGATGATGACGGCAGCGCAGGGGATAAGCCGTTCGTTGTCGTCAGGCGCGGTAGCCAGCAAGAAACAGGAAATGCGTACATTGACGGTGACAGCGACGCGCGTGCTCGAGACGAAGTTTCCAGGCATCGGTCAGCTTGGCTTCGACTATGGCATTGATAAGAACGGCAAGATCTGGATCTTCGAAGTGAATACGCGTCCACAATAAGCGAATGCGAAGTTTCGCAATTCCTGCTTCATTAGGGAGCGCAAATAGATAGTCTATGATACAAAATGTTAATTATTCCAGCTAATGACGATTAAAGTTTTTTATCCAAAATCCATATCCCAAGGCTGTGTATAAAGGTATCCACATATTAGCCTTAGCTCCTGCTTGTTATTTGCTGTTTTCCCACATCTTGTACACACGCTGTCCACACGATATTGTGGATATTCGGAACGCTTGTTCCGTTTATAGGCCCATGCTAAGATGAGTTAGGAAAAACGGAAACAAGTGGAAAGGAGTGTGGGACATGGAGCTGCTGTCTGACGATCTGTTGGTTGACTCTTATTATATGGCGGTACAATTACATCTCGATAATGAGTTTATTCGATTGCTCCTTAATGAGATGGAACGCAGAGGGATCAACCCAGACAGCTACCGCATAGGAGCGTAGGCGGCCATAAGGAAAGCTTCGCTTTAAAGCTCACTCCATCAAGACATCAACGACGAACGAATGGGAGCAGTGCGAGCAATAAGCTGAATGACGGCATACAGGAACGTCCTCTGTTTGAGTAGCTGCATATTCTTCCTCGATTACAATCGGTTCATAGGGCGCATAAGGTCCGTTCCAATCACTAACCCTGCCATAATCATCTGCAGCATTGGAGCAAGCGGGGCAGACGAGATCAAGCATTCGGATGCCATTGCATACTGCGCACAATAACATAAGGGTATCCTCCTTGAGTTCTTACACCCGTCCGGCGTGCAAGGTCATTTCCAAGGTAGGATACCCTATTTTCTTCTGTACGATTAGAATAAAGGCATTCAAGTAGAAGCACGCTTTCGTTCCCGCAGGGAACCATCGCCTCTTCGCTAGTCATCGCTCTCACGCTCTTCGACGATGGCTGTTCCCACAGGGAACCATCGTCCACTTCGACAGCGCTACTCTCAAGCTCTTCGACGATGGCCGTTCCCGCAGGGAACCATCGTCGACTTCGTCAGAGCTACTCTCACGCTCTTCGACGATGGCTGTTCCAGCAGGGAACCATCGTCCGCTTCGTCAGCGCTACTCTCGCGCTCTTCGGCGATGGCTGTTCCCGCAGGGAACCATCGTCGACTTCGTCAGCGCTACTCTCGCGCTCTTCGACGATGGCCGTTCCCGCAGGGAACCATCGTCGACTTCGTCAGCGCTACTCTCACGCTCTTCGACGATGGCTGTTCCCGCAGGGAACCATTGTCGACCTCGGAGCATACACTCCCAAGCCTGAATGGCACGAGCCTTGCGAGTGCCCAATTCCAATCTTGAACAAACACGTCAGCACGCACCGGCACCATACGTTCGAACTCGCTCACCACTAAGTCACTCACACCTGCCAAACGTAGAGCGTGTCCAATCTCCCACAGTCCTATTCCGTGGAATAGGACTGTGGGAGATTGGACAAAAGCGGCTCCCTACTCTCAGTCCACCCGGGCGCGCATATGCGAATACTTCCGGTGTCCAGAGGGCGGGAGCCCTTTGGGGTCCCCCTTCCTTGGGGAAGGGGGATTTAGGGGGATGCGGGAAATCTATAATTTCATGTTGCTGCTGTGGCCAGGCGACAGCTTCGCACTTGGATCAATATATACTTTGGCGTTATTCACTGCTGTAGGCGCTTCGCCGAAGCCGACGGCAATCAGCTTGAGTTTGCCTGGATAGGTGGCGATGTCGCCAGCTGCATAAATACCCGGAATGCTCGTCTCCATCCGAGAATCGACCACAATCGAACCGCCATCGATTTCAAGCCCCCACTCTGCGATGGGACCCAGCGAAGAGACGAAACCAAAATTAACAATAACGGCGTCCACGTTCAGCTCCTGCTGTTCCTTCGTTTTCACATGCTCAAGCGTAATACGCTCGATCGCATCCGTACCATGAAGGGCAACGATTTCGTTGGAGGTAGCCAGTCGGACGCTTGATTGATATAAATTGTCTACGCTGTGCTCGTGAGCACGGAATTTGTCGCGGCGATGGACAAGCGTGACGCTTGCTGCTATAGGCTCCAGCATGAGCGCCCAATCGACAGCGGAATCGCCGCCGCCGCTGATGACGATGTTCTTGCCTGCGAACTGCTGCAGATCGCTCACGAAGTAGTGAAGATTGCGTTTCTCGTACCGCGCTGCTTCAGGCAGCTCCAGCCTTCTTGGTTCGAATGCGCCAACACCAGCTGTAATGATGACGGATTTGGCGAAGTGTATCGACTGATCGGTCCGTACCTCGAAGAGCCGTTCATCGCGTTTGATCACCTGCGTTACTTTCTCCTCGAGACATACCTCTGAGTTGAACAGCTTCATCTGCTCCTGCAGTTGATGAACGAGCTCGCCTGCTGTGACCTTCGGAAACCCGGCTACATCATAAATGTATTTCTCGGGATAAAGTGCTGCCAGTTGACCGCCAAGTTGGGGCATACTTTCAATAATCTTGACCGAGGCTTGGCGCATCCCGCAGTAGAATGCGGCGAACATTCCGGCTGGTCCTCCACCGATTACGATAATATCGGTTAATGCTGCGTCTGGTTGAAGCTGGGGCGTATTGGACATGGTGCACCTCCTGGATTTTGGAAAGCAAACAATGTTTACTACAGTGCGTGTTCAAAAGCGGACTTTTTGAACTACCTCTACGAGAAGATTCAAGCTCAGCATGGGCAAAAGACGCTACTTAAGCATACGCTTTAGTAAGTGCTGTCAGCAGTCATGTCAGAAAGAAATGGCAGCCATTCAGGTCGCGGCATTATGTTCTCATTATAGCTCTTGAAAGCTCCATCAGGAACCAGCCGATTGGAACTTATGACGAACATTTTCGTATATTTAACCATTGAACTTTTCATGAAAACTATGTATCATTTTTCATGAATATTACGTTCGACAATTATGTCGACATCGCATCGGACAACTTTTTTGAAACGAAGGCAGGGCAAGCTTTTTATTTTAACATTAGCCTTGTGTAATTTTTCACATAGAATAAGGTTATCGATCACCTATATATATAATACACATATAAACAACGGATAGGATGGGATTCAAATCATGAGCAATATTCCGAAAATCGTCATTTTGGGCGCTGGTTATGGTGGCGTACTGACGGCACTTCGTCTGCAAAAGCAGCTGAATTATAATGAAGCGGACGTTACGCTCGTGAATAAGCACGATTATCACTATATCACTACCCATTTGCATATGCCGGCTGCAGGCACGGACAATCCTGAGAATGCACGCGTCAGCATCTCGAAGCTGATCGACGAATTCAAGATTGATTTCGTGAAATCGACAGTCGTTCAAATTCGTCCACAGGATAAGAAAGTCATTCTCGAAGACGGTACGTTGTCTTACGACTACTTGGTTATCGGCCTTGGCGGCGAGCCGGAAACATTCGGCATTCCTGGGCTGCTTGAGCATGCGATGAACATTCGCAGCATCAACTCCGTTCGCCTTATCCGCGAGCATATCGAATATCAATTCGCACGTTTCAAGCGCGAGCCGCATCGTACGGACTATCTGACGTTCGTCATTGGCGGCGCCGGCTTCACGGGCATCGAATTCGTCGGCGAGCTCGCAGACCGTATTCCAGAGCTGTGCAAGGAGTTCGACGTAGATCCGAATCTGGTGAAGATTTACAACGTTGAGGCCGGCCCGTCCGCGCTTCCGGGCTTCGATCCAGAGCTTGTGGAATATGCGATGAACGTTCTGACGAAGAAGGGCGTTACGTTCAAGATCGGCACTGCGATCAAATCGTGCTCGCAGGACGGCGTTGTCGTACAGAAGGGCGAAGATCCGCAAGAGGAAATCCGCTCGCAGACTGTCATATGGTCCGGCGGCGTTCGCGGCAACCGTCTCATCGAAGAAGCAGGTTTCGAGACGATGCGCGGCCGCGTGAAGGTTGACGAGCAGCTTCGCGTACCGGGCAGCGATCATGTCTATGTCGTAGGCGACAACTCGCTTATGTTCAATCCGGAAGGTCGTCCATATCCGCCAACAGCGCAAATCGCTATGCAGCAGGGCGTTGTGTGCGCACACAACCTGGTTGCATCGATCCGCAACCAACCGCTGAAGAAATTCGTGTTCAGCAACAAAGGTACGGTTGCATCGCTCGGCAAGGGCGAGGCTGTCGGCATTGCGTTCGGCAAGAAATACAAAGGCCGCGTTGCCGCTTGGCTGAAGAAGCTGATCGATATCCGTTACCTGTTCATTATCGGCGGTTTGCCGCTTGTGTTCCGTAAAGGCAAATTCCTATAATGCGGCATTGCAGCGTGCAAGTTCGAGGTTTATTGACAAGAGAAGAGCTGGATCGATATAATTCGCTTATGGAAGTTGGTTCCTTTCTTGAATCCAATGATCGCTACGATCTGGCTTACCATGTCCAGAAGGAAGTCGATCTGCTCATAATGCCCGCAATCGAACGGCTGAAGGATAAAGGCCGCGAGCGTGATCGGGCAACCGCCGAGTATTTGGAAGAGAAGCGCCGCCAGCAGCTCGCTGCGGAACTAGCGGAACTCGATAACGAAGACGATGACTAACGATCGTAACTTGTAACGATACATCTAGAGCGCCCGCCTACAGCATGACTTTGTTATGTTGCAGGGCGGGCGCTTTTTTTGTGCGCATATGCCTCTTAGGAATCGTTCTCGGGCATGGCGAATCAGATGACCGATATGATTGCGAAGTTCAAGGCGTAAGAGTACATATTGTTCTTAAAGTAGAGGAGGGGGACGATGTCCCTCTCTTTTTGTTGTGGCTTCAGAGAGTATCGAATTTAGTCTGTTCGGCGATGATTCCGTATGCTACAATGAGCGTATTGCTAGGGTTAACCGCTTAACCTGATTCTGTTATTTCATTATAATATGATAACGTTTACAACGCTTGCAGGAGGCGCCAATGGCACAGTCAAAAGGAAGCTACTCATTCTCCACCTGTTGGAATATTAAACGACATACGGTCGGAAGCGAAATGATACGTGAAATAAAGGAACTCGGCTTTCAGTATGTTGAGCTGAACTACAACGTGACGCAGGAGCTGCTCGCAACGATTGAACCGATGATTGAGCGGGGGGAAATCGGCGTGTCCAGCGTGCACAATACGTTTCCTCATGACCCGGATCCCGATTACGGTACAGATTCTGTGCTGCTCGGCTTCGACGACGAGGCGAAGCGCCGGCGATCGATCGAGCTGCTGCTGCGTTCGGCTGAATATGCTAACCGCTATGGTGCGTCTGCCGTTGTTGTTCACCCCGGCGAAGTGCCTTTCGACTACAATATCGATCAAGCGCTCAAGGGAATCTATCATGAACAAGGTCGGGATTCGAAGGCTTACCAGAAGCTCTGGGGAGAAATGTTGGAGCGCCGCGAAGGGCTGAGCGCCCGGTACCTGCAGCGCATCGGCGACAGCTTGGAAGAGGTATGCGAACGCATTGCCGCACGAGGCTGGAACGTGGCGATCGGCATCGAGACACGTTCGCGCTGCTACCAGATGCCTACGCTGCGCGAGGCTCGGTCGGTGTTCGACCGGCTGCAAGGTGCGCCGATTGGGTTGTGGTACGATTTTGGCCATGGCATGATGATGGAACGAATGGGCTTATACGATAATGCGGAAGATATGGCGCTCGTTAAGGACCGGGTTGTCGGCATTCATATTCATGAAACGGTCGGTCTGTCGGATCATTGGTGTCCGTACGTTCACAGCGGCGATATGGAATACTTCGATCGATTCCTGCCGATTATTGCAGCAGCGCCAGTGAAGGTGTACGAGCTTAAAGCAGCCTGCAAGGCGGAGGAAATCGAAGCGAGCCACAATCTCTTGCTTGCCAAGCTGGAGGCACTGCATAAGTCTCAAAGGGCGTAGAGGGCGAGCTTTACTACATAGCGAGGTGAGAGGAAGGTTAACCATGTACGAGAAGCTGATCGCGATGAACGATCATTGGACAGAAGAAGGAATAGTCCGGCAGCTGCTGGATCAGAATAACCGATTCTATGGCGGCACAGCGGACGAGGAGAGCGGGCTTGCATGGCCGACACATACAGGCACTGCGATGGTAATGGCGTTCTGGGCAAGCTCGTTGGCAAGCCCGGCTTCGCGCTATTACCGGGACGAGCTGCTAACGGAGCGACTTGAGCTGGCTTCATCATTCATGCTGCGGTTCCAGCATGAGGACGGTACGGTTTCACCGAACTGGACGAACATGCACTCGCCGCCTGATACGGGCTTTGTCATTGTTGGTCTTGCGCAGGTGCTGGAACTGATGGAGCAGCAGCAGTGGGCGCCGCTGGAGCAGACATGCGCGAATCTCCGCTTGTTCTTGGAACGGACGGTTCCGGCTATGCTGACGGGAGGCTGCCATACGCCAAACCATCGTTGGGTGCTGACAGCAGCACTCGGCTTCCTATATCGGTTAACAGGAAAACCTGAGCTTGAGAAAAGGGCTAATGAATGGCTTTCTGAGGGGATGGATCTGACACCGGATGGAGAATGGACGGAGCGCAGCAACGGCATCTACAATGCGGTCAGCGATGTCATGCTGTATCACGCTTCCGAGCTGCTCCGACGTCCTGCGCTGCTGGGGCCTATCCGCCGTAACCTGAAGATGATGACTTATCTGGTACACCCTGACGGCGAAGTCGTAACCGACTATTCCGGCCGCCAAGACTTCGGAAGCAGAACGGATATGTCCAGTTATCATTTCATCAGCCTGTTGATGGCTCATCGAGATAGCGATTCGCAATTCGCAGCACTTGCTAAACTTGCGGGCGAGTCGCTCAGCCACCCTGGCGCGATATCGAATAACAGTGTGCTTGGCTGTTTGCTTCGACCGGAACTGCTATGCAATTGCATAGAGCCAGGTGTGCTGCCGGATACGTATCGTGTTGTCATCAATGGCGATTTTCCTCGTGCGCGCTATTTGGCTGAGATGGAGGAAGCGGGACATGGAGGGCGTATTTCCCACAGTCGACTGCACCCGGAGTTCGGCGCGCCTGTTGCAAGAGAACGGCAGGGCATGACGAGCACGACCGTGATGGCGGAGACGAATGCCTTCTTCGCGCTTCGCCATGGGCAGGCTCGACTGCTAGCGGTCAGCATCAGCTCAACCTTCGAGCCTGGCTTTATCCGAATGAACGGTATCGAGACCGTCGAGGACGGTTACCGGCTGTCAGGGATGGAAACCAAAGGATACTATAGTCCTATTGCTGCAGATCGGCTTCCGCAGACCGCTGAGAAGTCCGTTAGTCCGTGGTACTTGCTTCCGCATCATCTGCGCGAGGCGACCCATCTGCAGGAGCATCACGTGAAGGTTGAATTGGATCGAACGGCAGAGGGGTATCGGATTCGTATGCAGTGCGACAAGCAGGAAGCGCTCATGACGCAAGTCTCCTTCGTGTTCGGGCGGGAAGGCGAGTTCCAGAACGGTGAACTGGCAGCAGCAGATACGGGAATCGATTGGTGGAAGAACGGAACGGTTCGCTATGCGGCGGGTCAAGATTGGATAGAGCTCAGCGGAGGGTCTTGCGAGCATTCCTTGAAGGCGATCCGCAACGCGCCGCTGCCCTCCGACTGCCGCACACTGCTGGTGAATCTCGTCACGCCTTATGACCAGACGTTTCAGATCAAGCTGTCGGGCCGCTCATGAAGACAACGATATACGACATTGCGCAAGCTGCAGGTGTATCGATCGCTACTGTGTCTAACGTTCTGAACGGGAAGGGGAAGGTCAGTCAGGAGCGACGGCAGCAAATTCTGCGAATCATGGATGAACTGAATTACAAGCCGAGCGCTATCGCATCCGCGTTGACGAGCAAACGAACGTATACGCTCGGCTTGCTCGTTCCCGATATATCGAATCCGTTCTTCGCCGAAATCGCACGTGCAGTAGAAGACGAAGGGCAGCGTCTCGGATACAGTGTTCTCATCTGCAGTACCGATAACAAGGATGAGAAGACAGCCCGATATTCGGCGCTTCTCCGTCAGAAAAGCGTAGATGGCGTCATTATCGGCACGGGCATCAACGAATTGTCTGCGCTGAGCCCGCTGCTGAAGAAGAACATCCCTGTCGCGTTTATCGCTCGCGATTATCCTGCAGAGGACATTCCGTCGGTCATTATTGATGATTACGCCGGCGGTGCTGCGGCTGCGGTACATCTCATCGAGCTTGGCCATCGCAGACTAGCGATATTGGCGGAGCCGGATACGATCAGCAGCAGCCGAGAGCGGGTTCGCGGATTCCGAGAGACGGCTGCGGCAGCAGGGGTGGAAATCGAGGATGCGCTAATCGTCGCTGCTTCCGAGCTCCGTGATGGCAAGCAGCAAGCCGCTTTGCTGCTTAGCAGCGAAGGGACAGGGCGCCCTAGCGCGATATTTTGCTGCAACGACTTGCTTGCCATCGGCGCTCTGCAGGCAGCGAGAGAACTTCATGTGGACGTTCCGCAGCATTGTTCGATCGTCGGCTTCGACGATACGATACTCGCATCCGTCACGGATCCAGCGTTGACCACTGTAGCGCAGCCGATCGCTCAGATGGGGCAGGCGGTTGTGCAGCTGCTGGTCGATCATATGGAGCGGCCGGACGAACCGCGCAGACGTATTGTTCTGCCTCCTCGACTGATTGTCAGACAGTCGACGGTGCCGCCAAGTCAGTGAATAACGAAGAAGAGGACGAGGGCAGCATGCCCCCGTCCTCTTCTCATTATGAAATAGCCAACAGCTTGTTAAGCGTCTCTGTGTCCAGCAGGTTGCCGACATAGAAGTCGCCGAACTCGCCGAAACGTGCGCTTACTTCGTCGAAACGCATTTCGTATACGAGCTTCTTGAATTGAAGCGCGTCGTCTGCGAACAGCGTAACGCCCCATTCCCAGTTGTCGAAGCCGACGGAGCCGGTAATGATCTGCTTCACTTTGCCTGCATATTGACGACCGATCATGCCGTGGCTGCGCATCATGCCTTTGCGCTCGTCCATGCTCAGCATGTACCAGTTGTCTCCGCCGTCGCGGCGTTTGTTCATCGGGTAGAAGCAAATATGCTTCGCCTTCGGAAGCGCTGGCTTCAGACGCGCCACGACTTCAGGGATTTGAAGCGGGTCAACGCCAGGTTGTCCCATGTAGTTGCTAAGCTCTACGATGCTGACGTACGAATACGTTGGCTTCGTGAAAGCGGCGAATGCCGATTTGTTGAACGTCGTTTCCAGTTCGTTGAGCTCTTCGAGCGTCTCGCGCAGATGCATGATGACGAAATCAGCCTTCTGGCCGACGATCGAATATACCGCCGTGCTTCCTTGCTTCTGTTCGCCTGTTTGCTCCCAAGCGGCGAGGAACGATTGAAGCTCGTCCGATGCAGCCGCGCGCTCTGCCGCGCTTGCCGCCTTCCAAGCCTGCCAGTCGATCGAACGGAAATCATGCAGGGCGTACCAGCCCTCTAACGTTTGTGCTGCTTCACTCATCTCTCATTACCTCCGTAGCTGCCTATTTGTTGAATTGTTTTCATTGTAGCGTAATGGGCAGTCGGACGGCAAATGGCGGACTTGTGACATTTGGGCCTAGCAAATTGACTTCAGGACACGCTTTCATTAGAATTATATCGATAAAACACTAGAATACGGATGCATGCATTCGTTCGCGGAGAGTAAAGGGGCTAACGGCATATGGTGCAATTGATCGTGGCAATGGTGCTGTTCTTTATTATGATGTTCGGCATCGGGTTCATTCTGAATATGCTTATGAAGACGACCTGGTTCCCTATTTATTTGTTCATTATCGTGCTGCTGCCGCTTATGATCTGGGGAACATGGGACAAGAGCATTACATTCAGCGAGAATTTCACATCCTTCACGTTCGTCGACGTGCTGCCTGCCATTACGGCGCTTGTCGGCGCGTACGTAAGCGGTTGGACGATTCAAGCGCTGCGCCGAGGTGGTTACAAAATGTTTTAATTCAGTACAGAAGCCTATCGATTCCCCTGATGCCGTGCGTCGGGGGAATTTTTTACTTTTAGGGGCGGGCCGCATCTTCGAATGACGCGATGGAGGTTTTTTCATTATTCGACATCTGACAAGCGGGACATCATTTGTGATAGAATGAGAGGAAACATAGAACGGATGGGGTGGATATATGCGCATCGGTCATTTGATGCAGTTTACGGAACACCACCGATACTACACGTTTCGCGGTTTCTCGCTAAGTCCGTTGGATATGCGGATGCTATCGCTAATTTATCAACCGATGATCGGCGCTTCGGCGATTGGACTCTATCAATTGCTGTACCACGGCGTTATGGAAGGGGCGACCGGCTATTCGTCGGTGGAACCGCATCGCATGCTGTTTCTGGCGCTTGGACTGCAAATGAATGAGGACGGACGGAAAAAATTAATGAATGACACGTCCCGGCTCGAGGCAGTGGGTCTCTTGCAGACGTCTCGTCTTGCAGTGCCGGACAATGACGATTATGTTTATGAATACGAGCTGCTGGCTCCGCTGTCGCCGGAAGAGTTTTTCCGCAATCAGCATCTGTCGCTGCTGCTTCGGGATCAGATCGGCAAATACGCGGTCATTGCGCTGCGCGAATCGTTCAGTAAGAAGGAGCCGGACGAGCTGGCGGAAGCGCGTTGGAATAAGGAAAATATTTCGATGCCCTTCTACGAGCTGTTCCGTCTGAACACGTCGAAGGTCGATGATGAGCTGGAGCAGGCGCTCAGCGAAGTTGCGCCGTCCCGGCAGCCATCGGCACCGAAGCCTCCTCCGTCCGAGACGGCAGGCCTTACCGTTGGGGAGCTGCTGATGCGATTCCCGCGCGGGGCAGCCAATCGCAAGTATGTAGAACGGCTGCGCGGAGATGACGACACGATGGCGCAGCTTAATTATGTCGCGTACAAATACAACATCGGTGCAGCGGATATATGCCGCCTGCTGGATGAAGACGGCGTATTCACGCCGCAGGGCGAGCTGCTTGTGGACGAGCTGCAGCTTCGCGCGAACCAGATGTATCGACAGGATAAGAAACGAGAAGCGGATCGTCAGCGCCTAACGGCTAGATCGAATATGATGGCCGCTCCGGAGGATTCAGCCGAACAGGAAGAGGAAGATGAATTCGGCGTGCCGGAGGAGCTGTTCATGCCGGTGCCGAAGCAGCTGGAAAGCCGCTGCGACGTCGCTCAATACAATATGCTCATGCGCAACGAACCGCATACACGGTTCCTTCAGCGTTATTTCCCTGGGGCCGTGCCTGAGTGGATTGATCGGACATTCGAGAGAATCGATCTCAATTACAAGCTTCCCCCGTCGGTTATCAACGTACTTATTCATTATATTATCGGAGCGAACGATTCGCAGCGCGTGACGAAGACGTTCATTGAAGCGGTAGCTTCCAATATGCTGTTGAAGGGAATCGACACGTTCGAGAAAGCGGTCGGTTACGTACGTGAACAGCAGCAGATGGAGGCGGAGCGGGCAAGACAGCAGCAAGCTGGCGCTGCTGCGCCTTCGCGTTCGGGAGGCGCGCAGGGTGGACGCGGCAGAGGACGAGCCGGAGCAGGAGCGGCGCGGAAGCCGGCGATCCCGATCGTACAGGCGCAAGAGCAGAGTTCCGCACCGTCGGCCGAGAAGTTGGAAGAGCTGCGGCGGTTAGCGCGCAAGCTGGATGGCAAGAAATAAGAACATGGACGGCGAGGACGGAAAGGATGAACCAGCATGGAATCGCTTGGCGAATTGCTGAAACGGACGCCAATGGGGAGTGAAGCCCTTCGGCGTTCCGCTGAATTAATGGACGGGCTGCTTGCGGACCCGCTCGTGGAGCGGTTCCGTGCGAAGTACCCTGAGCTGGATACGAATACGATTCGTCTGAATCTGAATCGGTTCTATCAGTACGTGAAGGAGTACCGCAATTGCGAGCGATGTCCGGGGCTGGATCTGTGCCCGAACGATTTTGAAGGCCATTATACGATGTTGTCCTGCGAGAACGCGAACGGCGAGGTTCGACTGTACGATCGCAAAGTATCGTGCAAGAAGTTTATTGCCCGCCAGAATGAAGAGCAAATTCGGAGCCGCGTCCGCAGCTTCTACATCGATGAGACGGCGCTGCGCAATGGTTATTCGGCGGAAGAAATCATTACGAACGACCTAGGCCGCATGGAAGCGGTCGGACAACTGCTCGAATATATTGACCGGACGAAGGAGCAGGGACTGCAGGCGTCGGGTCTATACCTGGAAGGTCATTTTGGCACAGGCAAGACGTTCCTGATGTGTTATATGCTGCATGAGCTTGCGAAGGCGGGATATTCAGGGGTCATCGTCTACATGCCGGACTTCGTTGAAGATTTGAAGGCGATGATGCATGAGCCAGGCAAGCTGAAAGAAACGGTCGACATGATGAAGGAGACCGACCTGCTTATTTTCGACGATATCGGGGCCGAGAATTTAAGTCCTTGGGTTCGCGACCATGTGATGGGCGGCATTCTGAACTATCGGATGCAGCGGAAGCCTACGTTCTACACGTCGAACCTTGATCTAGATGCGATGGAGCAGCACTTTAGCTTCACGAGCAAGGAAGGCGATGATCGCCACAAGGGTGAACGGCTTATGGAGCGGATTCGCCCCTATGTCGACGTCATTCGCGTAACAGGTACGAATAAACGGAAACGCTAATCTATGCGGATTTATAAAGCCAGACGAAGGACATTGCGATGTTCTTTGTCTGGCTTTTTTTTGCGTCTGCTTGCACTAGGCGGATTCCTTAATGTGAAGAAGAAGTCGAGTTTTGGACCATACTAAGGATGGTTATGAACTGACAGATACGAAAGGGAGTCGGTCTAATGCAGAGATTTCCATTAAGCAAACAAAAGTTCGGGAAAGCAATTGCAGCTGCAACCGCTGTGCTGATGCTGTCCGCTTGTGGTGAAAGCATCAAGCCTAATGAGCCGCAGCTTCATTCCGCCTCGGAAGCCATCAAAGGTCCAAGTCCGATTACGATGCATGCAGCGGGTCATACCGCACAACAACGATTAGGTGTGAATTCAAGTTCGAATAGCACCAATCCGCCTACGAATATCGTTAGCCGAAGCCGCAGCTACCAGACGAGCGAGCCGACCAATAAGCAGATTCATCATCAGTTCATTGATCGAATCGGCGAGTTGGCGAAGCAGGGACAGATGGCGAACGCAGATAATTTTGTCGTAGGCAAGACACTTATCGATGAGGTGCATAAGGCTTGGGGCGAGCCGAACCGGCAAGCAGGCGGGTTCCACCTCTATATGCCGGGCATGATGAAAGGGACGATCGCATTCGGCATTGGACGCGGGGAAGTAATCAATGAAATTCGAATTTCCGATACCGGACTTGATCCGATCAAGGATGGTGCAAAGATTACGTCTACCGAAGTTCGATCAACGCTCGGCAAACCGTTCTCGATGCGCAAATCCGGCAAGAAGACGATCCTCGCGTACCGAAGGGGACCGTATCAGCTCAAGTTCGCCTATACGACTCCTAAGCCGGCCCGCAATGCGATCAACATCCCGATTGACTACGTCAGCGTCGTTTCGCCGAAGGCAGGAAAGCCGATGGGGCGGGCTGAAAGCCGCTTCCAGCAAGCATTTGAGCCAGTATAACAAGCAGACCTTCTAGGCAGTCAACTGCCGAGAAGGTCTGCTTTTTTCATACCCTTCGATCCTCGAAATAATTAAACCTTATAATCCTTATCAGATTTATTGAAATTAATCGTTGACGTGGGATTTGTTCCCTGCTAGAATCAGTTACATCAAGTATAACCAACTAAACAGGTAGGGATTAATTGATATCTTATAAGGGGTGTATTGTCAATGGCAAAAAGGTCTAGTTTGAAATGGTTCTCGATTATTCTCGCAGTATCTCTGGTGCTGACGGCTTGCGGTTCGAAAGATAAAGACGACAAAGCAAGCAGCGATAAATCGGCATCGACAGGTACGACGACGGAGCAAAAGACGGAGCAAGCAACGGATACGACGGAGAAGAAAGAACCGCTTAAGCCGGTTGAGCTTCTGAACGTATCTTATGATCCAACGCGTGAGCTGTATGAAGCTTACAACAAAGCATTCGCAGCACACTGGCTGCAAGAGACGGGCCAAGAAGTGACGGTTAAGCAGTCGCATGGCGGCTCGGGCAAACAAAGCTTGGCTGTAATCGGCGGTTTGAAAGCAGACGTCGTTACGCTCGCGCTGGGCTATGACATCGATGCGATCCAAGAGCAAGGACTGATCAATCAAGGCTGGCAGAGCAAGTTCGAGAGCAACAGCTCGCCTTACACGTCGACGATCGTCTTCCTCGTTCGCAAAGGCAATCCGAAAGGCATCAAGGACTGGAACGATCTGGTGAAGGATGGCGTTGAGGTCATTACGCCGAATCCGAAAACGTCCGGAGGCGCGCGTTGGAACTATCTCGCAGCATGGGGCTATGCTTTGAAAAACAACAACAACGATGAAACGAAAGCGCAAGAGTTCGTACAGAAGCTGTACAAAAACGTACCGGTACTCGACTCCGGCGCACGCGGCTCCACGACGACGTTCGTAGAGCGCGGAATCGGCGACGTACTGCTTGCTTGGGAGAACGAAGCGTTCCTGTCCATCAACGAGCTCGGACCGGACAAATTCGAAATCGTCTATCCATCGCTCAGCATCCTGGCTGAACCGCCGGTTGCGGTTGTAGATAAAGTAGCTGACGACCGCGGTACGCGCGAAGTGTCGGAAGCATATCTGAAATACCTGTACTCGGAGGAAGGTCAACGCATCGCTGCTCAAAACTACTACCGTCCGCGTCTGCAATCGGTTGCCGATGAGTTCAAGGATCAATTCAAATCGCTCGAGCTGCTCACGATCGACAAGGACTTCGGCGGCTGGCAGGAAGCGCAGAAGAAGCATTTCGCTGACGGCGGCGTCTTTGACAAAATTTACGTACCAGGCAAATAATAGGGCACGAAATGATAAAGCATTTTCTCATTACGCAAGGAGCTGACTTCACATGAAAGGTTCCGCTATCCGCCGGGTTCTTCCGGGATTCGGTCTATCGCTTGGCTATACGATCTTCTACTTGAGCGCTATCGTTCTCATCCCGCTCTCCGGCGTGTTCATAAAGACCGCCGGAATGGGATGGTCAGACTTCTGGGACACGGTGTGGAACGCGCGAGTCATCGCTTCCTATAAAATCAGCTTTCTCACTTCGCTGGCCGCTGCAGGCATTAACGCCGTGTTCGGGCTCTTGATTGCTTGGGTTCTTGTTCGATATCGGTTCCCAGGCAAATCGCTCATAGACAGTTTGATCGACCTTCCCTTCGCGCTGCCGACTGCCGTAGCAGGCATCGCCTTGACGACAATCTATGCGCAGAACGGATGGGTCGGATCGAAACTTGAGCCGCTCGGGTTGAAGGTAGCGTTCACCCCAATTGGGATCACGATCGCGCTGGTATTCATCGGACTACCATTCGTCGTGCGGACCGTACAGCCGGTATTACAGGACCTTGAGAAGGATACGGAGGAAGCGGCCGTCATGCTCGGCGCATACCGCTGGCGAACGTTCAGTCGCATTATTGTGCCGGAAATCGCGCCGGCTCTTCTGACGGGCTTTGCCCTAGCATTTGCTCGCGGCATAGGTGAATATGGGTCGGTCGTCTTTATATCCGGCAATATGCCGATGAGGACGGAAATCGCGCCGCTGCTCATTATGACGAAGCTCGAGCAGTTCGATATTGCAGGCGCGACAGCGATCGCTCTCGTCATGCTCGTCTTCTCCTTCATTGCGCTGCTGATTATCAACGTCCTGCAGGCTAGAATCAGCAAGCGGACGACATCGGCATAGACCAATTGAAGTTAGAAGGAGGGATTATTGATGGCTGGAGCTGTTACCGCGCATTTGTCGGAGGAAGCATCGGTTAGACCGCGTCACATTAATGAATCTGCAATCGTTCGGGTCTTATTGATTAGTATCGCACTCGCTTTTCTTGCCCTGGTTGTACTATTGCCCTTGATTTCCGTCTTATATGAAGGGCTTAAGAAGGGCTGGGACGTATACATTGCGGCGCTTAAGGATTCGGAAGCCCAATCTGCTCTTAGATTGACGCTGATGGTATCGCTGATCGCGGTTCCGCTCAATACGATATTCGGCATTATGGCAGCTTGGGCGATTACGAAGTTCAAATTCCGGGGACGGAATGTATTGATTACGCTGATCGATTTGCCTTTTGCGATCTCACCGGTCATTTCAGGTCTCATTTATGTGCTTTTATTCGGCGCACAAGGTTTTCTTGGGCCGTGGCTGGATGACCATGGCATCCAAATCGTTTATGCATTGCCGGGTATCGTCCTGGCGACTGTGTTTGTCACCTTCCCGTTCGTGGCGCGCGAACTTATCCCGATTATGGACGCACAAGGGGTTCAAGAGGAAGAGGCAGCTGTCAGCTTGGGAGCTAGAGGCTTTAAGCTGTTCTGGCATGTGACGCTGCCGAATATTAAGTGGGGTTTGCTGTACGGCATTATCCTGTGCAACGCGAGGGCGATGGGGGAATTCGGTGCGGTATCGGTCATCTCCGGCCATATCCGCGGCGAGACGAACACGCTTCCGCTGCATATTGAAATCTTATATAACGAATATCAGTTTTCCGCATCATTCGCAGTGGCGTCGCTGCTCGTCATGCTGGCGCTCGTTACGCTGGTAGCCAAAAAATTTATTGAGTGGAGGGGATCGAAATGGCAAAGCAAGTCGAACTGAATGAATGGTGGCAGGAGCGCATCTCGGATCAATTGAAAGGAATGGAGTACGGCTCCGTGCTCATTACTGTGCATGATGGGCGTATCGTCCAGATCGATCGGACAGAGCGCAAACGATTCGACCCTTCCGCAGGTGTGACGCCTGCAGCAGTGAAGTCGGAAGCACAGTCTGACAAGAGTGGCGCTCAACCGCTCAAAGCCGCTTCGCGCAGCAGCAAGGTAGCGAACGGGTAACGGTCATACGTAATGATAGCCATTCCATCCATCCAGCGCATGCTTGATGGGAGGGATGGCTCTTTGTCTTATTTGGTGCCGGACTCCTCTTGGAATGGGGTACAATAGTTGTATCGAGAGGCTTGGAGGTAAAGGGCGATGGAACAGAATGATTCCACCTTAGAACAATCGAAGGAACGGCTATTTATTGCGCTGGCGCTGCCAGAACCAATGAAAAAGGCCTTTGATAAGCAAATGAAGCATATAAAGGAGCAGCTATCGTTCAAACGGTGGGTGCATCCGATGGATCTGCATATAACGCTGCAATTTCTCGGTGATGTGCCGAAGGAGCGAATCGCTGCTATCGATGCTGCGCTGCGAGAATGTGCGGCTAGCGTTAACCTGTCGACGCTTAGCGTCGGCATCAGCGGACTTGGTGTCTTCGGGCGGCCAGAACGGCCATCTGTCCTGTGGGCGGGCATAGAGACGGATATGGGTGCGCTTGGCGGGCTGCAGCGTACGGTTGTCGAATCGATGCAGACAGTAGGCTTTGAGCCTGAGCAGCGTCCCTACAAGCCGCATCTAACACTAGCCCGTAATTATGCGGGTGCCGTGCCGTTCGAGTATGCGTCATTAGAGATCGGTGCAGGTGTAACTAGTGAAAGGTGGTACTGGGAGGCAGATGCGATTACATTGTATAAGAGTAATACGCGTGCGAAGCCTTCGTATGAGCCGATTGGCGTTTATTCGCTGGGCAAATGAAAAAGGCTCCGTGTCGGCATAAGCCGACCGGAGCCTTCACGTTAGTCATTAGGATTGAACGAACTTGATAATGACCATTCCGAAGAAGACGATGGTCATGAATCCGAGCATACCGCCGAAGCCGAATACGACGTCCTTCAGGTCATCCCGAGGCTCTTCGTTCACGTGCGCGCGTGGATCTTCCACTGCATATTGCGTGTTGTTCATCGCTTTCAAATCCCCCTCGTACGTTACCATAAATATATAGTTGTAGTATAACCAACTGTGCAAACAATTGTAAAGAGGTCGTTCAAAAAGTACGAAAAGCGAACCATTTGAACACAATTGTACAGTAAAAACCAGACAAACCTGTAGGCATTCGTATGCTACAATAGACAGGATGGCGCATTGCGCTTGAAATCATGCATGAATTTAAGTTCGGAGGGAGAACGATGGATCGGCGAGGAAACACTGGGGAACGGGATGCGTCTGCGGAGTTGATCCGGAGCAAGCTGGCGCTGCTGCCGGACGCGCCGGGCTGTTATTTAATGAAGAACGGCGAAGGGACGATCATCTACGTCGGCAAGGCGAAGGTGCTGAAGAACCGGGTTCGCTCCTATTTCAACGGCTCGCATAACGGCAAGACGCAGCGACTCGTCTCCGAAATCCGCGATTTTGAATATATCGTTGTCGGCAGCAACATGGAATCACTCATTCTGGAGTGCAACCTGATCAAGCAGTATCATCCGCGTTATAACGTATTGCTCAAGGACGACAAGACGTTTCCTTATATCAAAATAACGAACGAGCGTCATCCGAAGCTGGAGGTTACACGCCGGGTGCTGAAGGACAAGGCCAAATATTTTGGCCCGTATCCGAACGCTTTCGCGGCCCAGCAGACGAAGAAGCTGCTTGATCGGCTCTATCCGCTTCGCAAGTGCAACACGCTGCCGGACAAGGTCTGTCTGTACTATCACATCGGCCAATGTATTGCGCCGTGCGAATATCCGGTTGAGACGAGTGAATACGATCGGATGATTCAAGCGATCACGAAGTTTCTCAATGGCGGGCAGGATGAGGTCAAGGCTGAGCTTCAGCGCAAAATGGAAGCGGCAGCAGAGACGCTTGAGTTCGAACGTGCCAAGGAGTACCGCGACCAGATCATGGCGATCGACGCGATCGTCGAGAAGCAGAAGATTACGCTGGCGGACGCGGTCGACCGCGACGTATTCGGCTACGCCGTCGATAAGGGCTGGATGAGCGTTCAAATTCTGTACATGCGTTCCGGCAAAATGGTAGAGCGCCGCTCCTCGTCCTTCCCGTATTACGGCGAAGCGTATGACGACTTCGTCACGTTCGTGGCGCAGTACTACAGCGAGAATCCGGCGCTGCCGCGCGAGATTCTGCTGCCTTCGCCGCCTGAAGAGCAGGGCGAAGAAGCCGCGGTAACAACGGATGCACCTGTTGCCGGGGAAGATACTGCTGCCGAAGATGCGTCAGCGCCAGCAGTAGCAGCGGCAGCGATGGGAGAAGCCACAGAGGCAGTTTCATCTGTTACAGAAGCTGACGAAAGCGAGGATCAGGCACCTGTCGGCTCGCGTGCGAATGACATCCGCGAGTCGCTGCAGAAGTGGCTGAACGTGAAGGTGTTCGTGCCGCAGCGGGGCAAGAAGCGGGATGTCGTACGGATGGCCAGCAACAATGCCAAGGTGTCGTTGGACGAGAAGTTCAAGCTGATCGAGCGGGATGAGGAGCGCAGCGTGAAGGCGACTGAATCGCTGGCGGGATGGCTCGGCCTTGAATCGGTACACCGCATTGAAGCATTCGATAACTCCAACATACAAGGTACGAATCCGGTATCGGCCATGGTCGTCTTCACCGACGGCAAGCCGGACCGCAAAGAGTATCGCAAATATAAGGTGCGCACCGTCGTGGGCGCAGACGATTATGAGACGATGCGAGAGGTTATCCGCCGTCGATACGAGCGGGTGCTTAAGGAAGATTTGCAGCGCCCCGATCTGATCATTGTCGACGGCGGCAAGGGCCAGATCGCGGTCGCGCTCGACGTATTGGAGAACGAGCTCGGACTGTTTATCCCGGTATGCGGGCTCGTGAAGGATGCGAAGCACAGAACGGCCCAGCTCATGACGGGAGATCCGCCAATGATTGTGCCGCTGCCGCGTGACAGCCAAGAATTCTATTTGCTGCAGCGCGTCCAAGACGAGGTGCACCGTTTCGCGATCACGTTCCACCGCGAACAGCGCGGCAAGTCGATGGTCGCATCGCGTCTCGACTCGATTCCGGGTATCGGCGAGAAGCGCCGTAAGGCGCTGTTGAAGCATTTTGGCTCGCTGAAGAAGATTCGTGAGGCTTCAATCGAGGACTTCAAGCCGCTCTCCATTGGAGAGAAGCTTGCGACGCAAATCTTGCAGGCGCTGCGCGAGGAAGAGAACGCGGAGGCAGAAGCGACGGACAATAACGAATAGGGATGATTTCGAATGACGATTAAGGCGGTTCTGTTTGATTTGGATGGAACTTTGCTTGATCGGGATTCTTCGCTGCTATCATTCGTCAGTCATCAATATGATCGAATTCCGGCTTTTCAAGCAGTAGAGAAGAAACAGTTCGTCCAGCGGTTTATTGAGCTCGATAATCACGGTTATGTGTGGAAGGACAAAGTGTATCAGCAGTTGATCGAGGAGTTTGGGATTGCAGACTTGGCTTGGGCAGATTGCTTGAATGACTACGTAAGCGGCTTTCAAAGGCATTGCATCGGATTTGCGAATCTTCACCTCATGTTGACGAAGCTGAAGGAGCACGCCATTAAAGTGGCGCTCGTTTCGAACGGGTTTGGTCAGTTCCAATACGATAATTTCAAGGCGCTCGACATTGAGCATCTAGTTGATGAAGTGCTGATATCGGAGTGGGAGGGACTGCGCAAGCCGGATGCTGCGATCTTCAATCGCGCGTTAACGAAGCTAGGCGTCCCTGCTGAGCATGCAATCTTCGTAGGCGACCATCCGGACAACGATATTCGTGCGAGCCGTGAGGTGGGCATGAGGGCGATTTGGAAGCGGTCCCCTCATTATGAGGCTGCCGAACATGCGGATCACGTAATTGACGATCTTGACGAATTGATTGCGCTTGTACTGTTCTAATACGAAAGCTGGTGACCCTACTCTCATGTAGAGCAAGGTACACCAGCATTTTTCATAGACATCTATACGTTTATTGCGATACCGCGGCATAAGCTCCCGCCGCCGCAGATAGGTAATAGGCTAACCCCGTCTGCTGATTCTCCAGCATCTTGAGGTGGAACTCATCCTGCAGGAAAAACTGCGTCTGTGCCGCAAAATCCTGCGCCGATGCAGGATGTCCATGCTCGTTCATAAAAGCCAGGTGGCGTTCAATTCTGTTGGTGACGGTCGCATCGTTATGTTTGACGCCTTCTCTTAAGGATGCGCACATTTCATTCATGAACGTCATGGCCTCCATGGCCTGCTCATTTAACCGAGGCACATCTTCTGGAGCTGCCTGCATCGGTTCCATATCGTACGTTTGCTCCAAATGTTCATTGTGCTCAGCCAGCGCTTTGTTCCAATCTTCTTCGTTATTGAATCCTTTGAACATTTCCTTGTTGTCCAACTTCGTTCCCTCCTGAATGGATATAATGGACTTCCGCAATGTTTGCGCGATCGTATCCAGCCTTCGCTGACGGCCAAGAATCAGCCCCTGCTGCTCTGATAGAATGGACAACCGGTCTGATTTGTTCGCGAACAATGTTTTGATCCGATCCAACGAGAAATCCATCTCTCTGTAAAATAAAATTTCCTGCAGCCGCTCGAGCTCCTCCATCCCATACAACCGGTACCCGGCCTCGCTTACCTCTCTCGGATGAAGCAGCCCGATCTTGTGATAATGATGCAGCGTCTTAATCGTCACATTCGACAGCTCCGACACTTCCTTCACCGTATACAACAATGCGTATTCACCTCCGCACAACTAGCTTAAAGTCTCCCCTAAGGGGAGAGTCAACCATGCGCCAAAAATAAAAAAGCGATGCGGATTTTACCCGCATCACTCTGTAATAATCCATCCTCATGCGACCAAGGCCAGATGTCGTTGTGATTTGTTTGATCGCTGCCAGAATATAACGGTTGCTACGGCGGCAATTGCTGCTCATATCGATCGGTTTGAGAGTTAACGGTTGCCAGCGGTGCTAAGCCCACACCAACTCGCGCAGCTTAGGCGAAGCAAGCGGAGCACCAATTTTTCCACCCCAAAAGATGCTGAGGCGCCAGGAGCGCAGCGGGTGAATTGTTCTGGAGTAGCGTAGCGATCGCCTTTCCGAGGACAACAGTTATTATGAACGAAACAGACTCCCCGAATTGCAACACCTTAGGTTACTT
>NZ_BTCK01000068.1:0-25084 GCF_033239625.1 Paenibacillus sp. CCS19 | reverse complement strand
AGTTTTCAAAGAACAATTTCGACAACTTTTACATCTTATCAGATGTTAATCAGTGTGTCAAGCGTTTCTTTTTGTTTTTGTTTCGACAACGTTCATTATCTTATCACATGATCGTGTGTCTTGCAAGCTTTTTATAAATCTTATTTCGAAGTTATTCACTTCAAAATTTGATTCTTTTAAGCTCGCCGGCGTTATGTTTCTTGGCCGGAATTAGAATATACCATAGGCATTACACCCAATGCAACCCCTAATTTGAAAAAAGCTCGGATTTCAAACAAAAAGCCGACTGCACACTGCAGTCGGCTTTTTGTACTTTATCTATTCACCAGCACGGTGTCGCATATGAGGGAACAGCAGAACGTCGCGAATAGACGGCTGGTTCGTCAGCAGCATAACGAGACGGTCGATCCCGATGCCCAGACCGCCAGTAGGCGGCATACCATACTCAAGCGCACGGATGAAGTCATCATCCATTTCATGTGCTTCGTCATTGCCATGCTCACGCTCAAGCAGCTGTGCTTCGAAACGCTCGCGTTGGTCGATTGGATCGTTAAGCTCCGTAAAGGCATTCGCATGCTCACGCGCTACGATGAACAGCTCGAAGCGATCCGTGAAGCGCGGATCCAGCTCGTTCTTCTTCGCCAGCGGCGATATTTCAACAGGATGGCCTGTAACGAATGTAGGTTGAATAAGCGTATGCTCGCAGAAATGCTCGAAGAACGCATTCAGGATATGGCCCGTTGCCCAATGTTTCTCGACTGGCACCTTGTGCTCGCGTGCTGCAGCATGTGCTTCTTCGTCCGTAATTTGCGAAGCGAAGTCCACGCCTGTTGCTTCTTTAACGAGATCAACCATCGAAACACGACGCCATGGCGTGCCGAGATCTACTTCGTATTCACCATAAGGAATAACAGTCGTGCCAAGCACCTCTTGCGCGATATGCTTCACGAGGTTCTCTGTCAGCGCCATGATGTCCTTGTAGTCCGCATACGCTTCGTACAGCTCGATCATCGTGAACTCTGGATTATGGCGAGTCGAAATACCTTCATTACGGTATACGCGGCCAATCTCATAAACCTTCTCCAGGCCACCAACGATGAGGCGTTTCAGGTGAAGCTCGATTGCAATACGCATGTACAGCTGCATATCGAGTGCATTATGGTGCGTAATGAATGGACGAGCGGAAGCTCCGCCTGCAATGCTGTGCAGCGTTGGCGTCTCCACTTCGAGGTAGCCGAGCGAGTCCAGGTAACGGCGCATCGACTGGATAATCCGCGAACGTGCAATAAACGTCTGTTGGACGTCTGGGTTCGTGATCAGGTCGACATAGCGCTGGCGGTAACGAAGTTCAACATCCTTCAGACCATGGTGCTTGTCCGGAAGCGGCAGAAGCGATTTCGTCAGGACGACGATTTCTTTCGCCTTAACGGACGTCTCGCCCGTGTTCGTCTTGAAGACGACACCGCGCACGCCAACAATATCGCCGATATCGAGCAGATCGAAGGCAGCATATTGCGTTTCGGAGAGCGTATCTTTACGAGCGTAGATTTGGATTTTGCCGGACAGGTCTTGAATATGCGCGAACGACGCTTTACCCATGCCGCGTTTTTGCATAATGCGGCCGGCAAGCGCTACTTCGACATGCTGCTCCTCGAGCTGTTCTTTCGTTGCTTCTTCATTAGCTGTAATGATGTCCTTGGCGTAATGCGTACGCTCGAACTTGCTGCCGAATGGGTCTACACCTAGACCGCGCAGCTCGTCCAGTTTGTCGCGACGGATTTGCAAAAGTTCACTAAGCTCTTGTTGTTCTTGTTGATCCTGTTGTTGCTGTTGGTTCTGATCCAATGTAACCACTCCTAAACGGTTGACGCCGACGCTATAGCCTTATCGGGGCAAGACAAGGAGGCGCTAAAATGCACGCGAGTCTCACTTACGAACGAAAAAGCTTCCAAGGGAAGCTTTTTCGAAAGGGCCGTGCGCAAACCTTATTTTTTGATTTCAAGAATTTTATATTGAATGATGCCGGCAGGGACGTTAACTTCGACGGTTGCGCCGACTTTTTTGCCCAGAATCGTCTTGCCTACCGGGCTTTCGTTGGAAATTTTGTTGTTAAGCGGATCGGATTCTGCCGTACCAACGATCGTGTATTCCACCACATCGCCGAACTCCAGATCTTCCACCGATACCGTGGAGCCGATGCTTACCGTATCCGTATCGATATCATCGTTGTTGATGATACGAGCGTTGCGCAGCATTTTCTCAAGCGTAATAATACGTCCTTCGATGAATGCTTGCTCGTTCTTCGCGTCCTCGTATTCCGAGTTCTCACTGATGTCACCGTATCCGATGGCAACTTTAATCCGTTCTGCCACTTCGCGGCGTTTCACCGATTTGAGGTTTTCAAGTTCCTCTTCCAACTTCTTCAATCCATCTTGAGTCAGAATAACCTCTTTATCGCTCATCTTGTGATTCTCCTGTCGTGTGACATATTTTCATACACCGTCGGTTGCCTGTATGAATTCACCATTACTTAATATATTACGCAAAGCCGACCCCATGTCGCATCGATTGGACACGCAATGAAGCGCTTGCTCGTGTTTATATTGCTTGATTATATTGCAGTATCACATCAAATGTCAATCAAAGCCAGCCCCTTGCGGGGCCCCGCTTCTGCCTACTGTGCGGCCGCCTCGTCATCCGACCATTTGACGGATATCGGCTTATGTGCATCCTCTGGAAGCGAGTCGATGTACTGGTTCAGGACCGCTACCATGTTATCACGGCCTGTCTCTTCCATGATGTTGTCCTTGATGCGAGCCGACCCCGGCAGGCCTTTCATATACCAAGCCATATGCTTGCGCATTTCGCGTACCGCAGTCGATTCGCCCTTCAGGCTGACAAGACGGTCCATATGCAAAATGGCAATCTCCATCTTCTCCTTCGGGGTCGGATCCGGCAGCAGCTCGCCGTGCGTCAAGTAATGAACCGTACGATACAGCATCCAAGGATTGCCGAGTGCGCCGCGTCCGATCATAACCCCATCCACGCCCGTATGCTCCAGCATCCGCTTCGCATCCTCTGGCGAGAATACGTCACCGTTGCCGATAACAGGGATGGATACGGCTTCCTTAACCTCTTTTATAATGTCCCAATTGGCTTTGCCTGTATACAGCTGCTCGCGCGTACGGCCGTGAACGCTCACTGCGCTGCCTCCAGCGCGTTCAACTGCCCGAGCATTCTCAACGGCAAAAACATGCTCGTCATCCCAACCGATACGCATCTTAACCGTAACCGGCTTATCGACTGCTTCCGTTACTGCCGATACCATCTCATAGATCTTATTCGGATCAAGAAGCCAACGCGCCCCCGCGTCGCACTTCGTTACTTTCGGAACCGGACATCCCATATTAATGTCGATAATGTCAGCATTCGTCTGCTTGTCGACGATCTTCGCAGCTTCTACGAGCGACGCACGGTCGCCGCCGAATATTTGCAAGCTAAGCGGCTTCTCCCGCTCATCGACGAAGAGCATCTCCATCGTTCTTTTGTTACCATGCAGAATCGCTTTGTCACTTACCATCTCCGCACAGACGAGCCCTGTTCCGAACTCCTTGGCAATAAGACGAAAGGCCGGGTTGCAAACGCCTGCCATCGGCGCAAGCACGACATTGTTCTTCATCTCGATGTTTCCGATTTTCAGCATGCTACTCGTAACTCCTTCCGTTATATTGCTAACCTCTTATATTGCCTAGGATCCGCTAATTCGAATTAACTCATTGTAGTCAATCCCGAGCGTATCCGCAATGCTGGAGAGCAGCTTCGGATCCGGCTTACGTGTACCCCGCTCCAACGATCCAAGTACCGCCACCGATACATCGAGCCGCTGTGCGAGCTCCTGCTGGGTAAATCCTTTCAACTTACGAAAAGCGCGGATGCGCTGTGCTAGCAGATCGTTATCCATCGCTTGATGCCTTCCTTTCCGTCCTCACGGGCCGTTGTGGCAGATTGCTCTACCGCCGCGCGAAGCGGATGCGTCTTCGTCAGCACGTCGCAAAGCGGCACCAAAACAAATGCTCGTTCCATCATTCGAGGATGCGGCAGTGTCAGCCGCTGCGTATCCATCGATACTTCTTCGTACAAAAGCAAATCCAGATCAACCGTTCGAGGGCCCCATCGAATATCTCGCACACGACCAAGCTGCTGCTCAATATCAAGCAATTCGGTAAGTAAGTCATCAGGCTCAAGCGACGTCCGAACGGCAACAGCCATATTCAGAAACGCCGGTTGATCCGTATAACCAACCGGGTCTGTCTCGTAAATATCCGACACACGCTCGACCTGAATGCCTGCTCTGGCTGATAACTCTTCAATTGCTTGTCGCAGCGTCCGTTCCCGGTCACCTAAATTCGAACCGAGTGCTACGTAAGCTTCTTTAAGTCCCGTCTGACTAGACGGGAACGATTGTACCATGTTCATCCCGCTTTCTGCGAAGCTCGACCGTTACCCCGTCGAAGAAAATCTCGAACGGCGGATTCGGCTTCGTGACACGAACCGTCACTTCATTGAGACTAGTATAAGACTGTAGAAGCCGCGTTGCAATGGCGCCGGCCAGCGCTTCGATCAGCTTAAACGGCGGGCCCCCCACAATCTCCTTCGTAACCGCATGAAGCTCTGCGTAGTTAATCGTGGCGTCCAGATCATCCTCTGCCGCTGCGCGAGACAGATCCAGCTTCAGTTCCAGTTCCACCTCGAACTTCTGTCCGAGCTTATTCTCTTCCGCGTATACGCCATGATAACCGAAAAAACGCATCGCTTTCAATGTCATCGTATCCATCTGTACGTCTCTCCTTAAAGCAAGTTGCTTGCTTCTCGATGTCACTACATTGCAAGCAACTTGCTTGCTTCGTAAGCATCCGCTTAGCAGATCGCTCGCCTCGCGAGCATACACTTACCCGTGTTTACGATCGCGGTAAACAATCGCGTCAGTCATCATCGCCGTCCGCTTGATCGCCTTAACGTCATGGACGCGCACAATGCCGCAACCTTGCGCAATGCCTAGCGTAACGGTCGCAGCCGTACCTTCGATACGTTCATTCACCGGCACACCTCCAAGCGCTTGACCAATGAAGCCTTTGCGCGAAGTACCCAGAAGCACAGGATAACCGAGCGCGGCGAGATCGGATAATCGGCCCATCATGGCAATGTTCTCTGCGTAATCCTTCGCGAAGCCGATACCCGGGTCGAGCCAGATCTGATCATCGCGAACGCCCGCTTCATGGGCAATACGGGCACTCTCCTGCAGATCAGCAAGGACATCCGCGATAAAATCCTCATAATCCCGTTCAGGACGGTTATGGTTAACGATGACAGGGCAGCCGAATTCGGCAACAACCTTCGCCATCTCGGGACTATACCGGAGGGCCCAAATATCATTCACGATATGAGCCCCTGCTTCGAGTGCATGGCGGGCTGTCTCCGCCTTGTAGGTATCGATCGACAGCGCCATCTGCGGAAGCGCCTCACGCAGCGCACGGATTACCGGCACGACCCGACGAATTTCTTCTTCCTCCGGCACTGGCGTGAAGCCAGGCCGCGTAGACTCCCCGCCAATATCAATGATATCCGCGCCTTCCGCAGCCATCTGTTTAGCCCGTTCTACTGCTGCGCTGATATTGTCATACCGTCCTCCGTCGGAGAAGGAATCAGGCGTTGCGTTCAAAATGCCCATGATAAGCGTTCGTCTGCCAAGCTCCAGCGTAACTCCGCCATTTAATTGGACCGTGCGCATGGCTGGTTGATGTTCGTTGATGTTCACGCTAATCCCCCTTGCTGCAATCTTGTCGATAGCCGGCCAGCAATTGCCGATGAATCGGGCCAGCCTGTCCGCTGCCTACTCGATGTTGTTGTCCGTCAGAATCAGTCAATGTCGTAATTGGAATCAACTCCTGAATGGAGCTTGTAATCCAAACTTCATCCGCTTCGATCAAATCGTTCCACCGATATAATCCCTCTTCAACCGGGAAACCTGCTGCTGCGGCCAGTTCCATGACCCGCTCGCGCGTGATGCCCGGCAATATCCCTGCCTCAAGCGATGGCGTACATACTCGACTATCGCGTACGAAAAATAGATTGCTGACGATTCCCTCCGACAGATAGCCTTCCTTGGTCAGCAGAAGGCCTTCCGCTCCTGCCGAAGCGCCTGCGCTCAGCAGCTCTTGCTTGGCGATTATATTATTCATGTAATGCAGCGATTTTAAGCGAATATCGCCTTCGGGCGTATTCCGCACGGTGTGCAGCAGTCTTAGTTCCCGCCCTTGTTCATAAACAGACGGCGGCGTCGCCGGCAGCTGCTTCACGAGCAGCCAGGCGTTCGGCTTCTCATAAGCTCCTGTCGGCAAACCAAGTCCTTCATCGCCGGCAGAAACGGTCATACGCACATAAGCATCCGCGAGTCCATTAGCCGCCATTACTTGAACAAGCCACTCCCGAATCATGCTTTCGTCAGGCCTATAATTAATCTGCAACGCGCGACATCCGTCCAGCAGCCTCCGAAGATGGCGATCCAGCAGATGCGGCTGCCCGCCGTAAGTGCGAAACGTCTCGAACAACCCGAGACCGTACAAAAAGCCGTGGTCGAAAACGCCGACCACAGCTTTCTCCGCTTCTATAACGGAACCGTTGTATCCGACCTTCATCGCGCTGCGCCTGCTCGCAAAGAGAGGAAGTTACGCAGCATGTTCAAGCCGTTCTCCGTAATAATCGATTCCGGGTGAAATTGTACGCCTTCAATCGGATATTCTTTGTGACGCAGACCCATGATCTCGCCTTCCGCCGTCTCTGCCGTAATCTCAAGGCAGTCCGGCAGCGTCTCGCGCTTCACGATAAGCGAGTGGTAGCGAGTTGCCGTGAATGGGGATGGAATTCCTTCGAAGATCGTCTTGCCGTCATGCAGAATCTCGGATGTCTTGCCATGCATCAGCTTCTCCGCCCGCACGACGTCACCGCCGAATGCTTGTCCGATCGATTGATGGCCCAGGCAAACGCCGAAGATCGGAATCTCGCCCTTGAATCGATCGATAACCGCGAGGCTGATGCCCGCTTCATTCGGCGAGCATGGTCCTGGCGAGATCAAGATGTGATCCGGCTCAAGCGCTGCGATGTCGTCCAATCCAATCTCATCATTCCGTTTGACGACGATGTCTTCGCCCAACTCGCCTAAGTATTGCACCAAATTGTACGTAAACGAGTCATAGTTGTCGATAACTAGAATCATGTCGACTCTCCCCCTTCTATTTCACCTTAGCAAAGCGTTCGCCGAGCCCAATGGCCTTCCACAGCGCCTTCGCTTTGTTAAGAGATTCATAATATTCCCGCTCCGGAATGGAATCGATGACGATCCCAGCTCCAGCCTGGATATGAACAACGCCGTCTTGAACGGTCATCGTTCTGATAATTATATTAAATTCCATATTGCCACAGTAGTCAATCCATCCAAGCGATCCTGTATACGGTCCGCGGCGAGTCGGCTCCAGCTCTTCGATGATTTCCATCGTTCGAATCTTAGGAGCGCCTGTAATCGTCCCGCCCGGGAATGTCGCTGCAATGACATCGAATGCATCCTTACCCTCCGCAATCTGACCCTCTACTTGGGAGACGAGGTGCATGACATGCGAATAGCGTTCGATGACCATCAGTTCCTCCACATGCACTGAACCGTATTTCGAAATGCGGCCAAGATCGTTGCGCTCCAAGTCGACGAGCATGATGTGCTCCGCTCGCTCCTTCTCCGACTCGAGAAGCTCACGTTCCATCGCAGCATCTTCTTCCGCCGTCTGTCCACGACGCCGAGTGCCGGCGATCGGCCGCGTCGCCAGCAATCCATCGCGAAGCTCGACGAGTAATTCCGGCGAGCCGGATACAAGCTGGAAATCGGGACAGCGCATGAAGCCCATGTACGGCGAAGGGTTAACGAGCCGCAGCCACTCGTAGAGCTCCTCTGCGGGTATCGCCACCTTTTTGCTCTGACGAAGCGATAAATTGACCTGGAATACATCTCCTTGACCGATATACTGCTGAATGCGGCGAACCGCGTCCTCATATGCAGCTCTGCCGAACGGCGAGAACGTGTCCTTCACCGCTTCCACGTTAACAGCCAGCGATTCTTCCTCTAATGTACGCAGCCGCTGTTCACGCAGCTTTACGGCCTCCACAGCGGTTGGCTCTGAGCGATCCCCGAACTGCCTCGTCCAGAAAGCCGCCATCTCTTCCGTCCTTGTCAACGCCTGTTCGAACCGCGTACGCAGCTCCTGCTCCGTCAGGTCAGCGTTCACAGCCGTGTTCACAGCGCAGTAGAGCGCACCCTCTTCTCTATCCACGATCCATAACTCATCGAAGCGCATGAATACATAATCCGGCAGACCTAAATCGTCATTCGCCTGTACCGGCAGCCGCTCAATGGAACGAATAATGTCATAGCTCCAAAAGCCTGCACAGCCACCCGTCCATTTGGGACCACCTTGGAGCGCCGGACCGATGTATGATCGCATCCAACGTCTGACCACATCGATCGGTTTGCCCTGCCACTCCGTCGTTCCACCGGCTGTACGGCCCGTCCAATCCGTCAACGTTGCATGCTCGTCCTTGCCTTGAATGACCGATGCCGGTTGAAGCCCTAAATAAGTATACCGGCCGTCCTTGCCGCTCTCCAGCACGATCGAATATGGACCTGCGCTGTGCCACGCTGATTCCCATGAAGCAACTGTACTGTTATCCAAGCCGATCAACGGCTGCTTGCGAAGCATCGGCAAGGTTGTATAGGTCCGTTCTTTATGCCATTGAAGCCACTGCTCCCAGTCGATGATCACCTTCGTCTACCCCCGTTCCTACTGCCAATTCCGGCTATTTCGCCTAGTATACAGAATCGGAAGTAAAAAGAAAAGCCGCATGGCATCTCTTGGCCATACAAGCATAAAGGTCCCCCATTCGGAGGAATGGAGGACCCTAATCATTCTAACGATAATAAAATTAGTTCTCGAAGTTGAAGAGCGGTGTGCTCAGGTAGCGCTCACCGTTCGAAGGAACGATTGCAACCACGCGTTTGCCTTTGCCAAGCTCTTTCGCCACTTTCAGAGCTGCAAAGATAGCAGCGCCGGAAGAAATACCGCACAGGATGCCTTCTTCGCGAGCAGCGCGGCGCGCCGTCTCGAATGCATCATCGTTCTCAACCGTAATAATGCCGTCATAGATCTCACGGTTCAAGATGTCGGGAATGAAGTTCGCACCGATACCTTGAATTTTGTGAGGACCTGGCTTACCACCGGACAGAATCGGCGATGCAGATGGCTCAACTGCGTATACTTGAATGCCTTCGAAGTTCTGTTTCAACACTTCGCCTGCACCGGAAATCGTACCGCCCGTACCGATACCAGCGATGAATGCATCCAGCTTGCCGTCAAGCGAGTTGATCGCTTCAACGATTTCTGGACCCGTCGTTTCACGGTGAACTTTCACGTTCGCTTGGTTCTTGAATTGCTGTGGCATGAAGTAGCTTGGGTTCTCTTGAGCAAGCTCTTCTGCTTTCTTAACTGCACCGTTCATGCCTTCGGATCCTGGCGTCAGGACCAGATCAGCACCGTAAGCGCGAAGCAGGTTGCGGCGCTCAAGGCTCATCGTCTCAGGCATAACGAGAATTGCTTTATATCCTTTAGCAGCGGCTACCAATGCCAGACCGATACCCGTGTTACCGCTCGTTGGTTCAACGATCGTATCACCTGGTTTCAGAATGCCTTCCTGCTCTGCTGCTTCAACCATGCTGATCGCGATGCGATCCTTAACGCTTGCGCCCGGATTCTGGTACTCAAGCTTTACATAGATTTCTGCGCTGTCTTCAGGCACAAGACGATTGAGACGTACAAGCGGTGTATCCCCGATCAGTTCTGTAACACTTTGAACAATCTTAGCCATTGATAAACTGCCTCCTTATTCCGACTAGTTCAGTTGGTTTTACTAATTCCAATCTTATCAACGTGCTATGAAATTGTCAATACCTTCTTTCCTATGGATTCCAGTTGAAACGAGTGTCGTCAGCATTTAAACGCCGCAGTACGTTTCATTCTGAAGAAATATAGGCTTACATGCGAAATGAAAGACTATAAATCCATATACTTCCATAAAAATCAAGGCATTGACGGGCGTGCATTATACTGGGCAAGAAGTGCATCCTCAACCTGCGGCAGCGGATCAGCGAGCTCAAGCGCCGCTCTGCGGTACGCTTCATCGATCAACCGATCTCCTGCCAGCCCCCCGTGTTCACGGCGCTCGTCCAAACGAATGACCGCATAACCGCCATCCGTATGAATTGGGCCGCCGATCTCGCCAACCCCTAGTCCAACAGCCGTGTCCAGCAGCGCCTTCTCGATAAACGGATCATCCGATTCGATCAGGCCCAAATCTCCGCCGCTATCGGCCGTGAACGTATCAATAGAGTCGGACAACGCTAACTGCTCGAAGTCTTCCCCGTCTTCAAGCCGCTGAAGAATGCGGTTCGCTTCTGTTCGTGTCGATAGCAGGATCCACCGTAGATGAAGCTCCGTTGCGCCTGCAAATTCAGCCGCATGCTCGTTTATGTATGTATTCACCTGCTCGTCTGATACCTGCACGTTGCGAATGGCGATTTGCTCCAACAGCAAGTTGTAAGAAGCATCGTCCTCGATATCCTGGCGCGACAATCCTAACTGAGTCTTCATCGCTTCATAATAGTCGGTCTCCGATTCATAACCATCCATCATCCGGGACAGCTCCGCATGGAGCTGCTCCGGCGTTATGACTAAGCCGCTTGCTGCAGCCTCTTGTTTCACCGCTTCGCGAAGCATTATCGTCCGAAGCGTCTCTTCCCCATATCGGCGTCGCAATTCCTCATCGAGCTCTCGCTCAGTAATTGTACGATCGCCGACTACCCCTACTGTCGATCCGCTCTCCTGCCCTTTGCTTGCCCCCGATTTCTCGGAGCCGTCAATGGCCTTCACCCGAAGGAACGGTACGTAATGGCTCGTTACAACGACAGCAACGACAATCATACATAGTGCCTGAAGGGATACCAGTCCCCGCAGCAATCGGTCTTTCTTCATCCCCGTCAAACCCTTCGATTATTGGAGGGGCTTCGGCTTCGCTTGCTCGAGCAGATGCTGCAGCTGTTCACTATCAAACGTGTAGGTCTCATTGCAGAAATGGCATACGACTTCGGCTTTTCCGTCTTCCTCTATGATTTGTTGCAGTTCATGCTGACCCATGCTGATCAACGTCCGTTCCATGCGCTCGCGCGAGCAGCGGCAGTTGAAATGCACATCTGTCGTATCGTGCACCGTCAGGTCATCCCCAACAAGGAACTTCAATATCTCTTCCGGCGTCTCTCCTTGGTCGAGGAGTGCAGTGACTGGCGGCATGACGCTTACAGCCTGCTCCAACCGTGTTAGCTCTTCCTCCGTCAGTCCCGGAAGAACCTGTACAATGTAGCCGCCTGCATGCAGTACGGAACCATCCGTATCTACAAGCACGCCAAGTCCAACTACCGATGGCGTCTGTTCCGATACAGCGAAATAATAAGTGAAATCTTCTGCCAGCTCGCCCGATACGATTGGAGAGCTGCCGCGATAAGGTTCCTTCAGACCGAGATCCTTGATGATATGGATATAGCCGCTGCGGCCGACTGCACCCGCAACGTCCAGCTTACCCTGCGAATTGCTAGCCATATGGACTTGTGGATGATCCACATAACCGCGCACATTACCCTTTGCATCTGCATCAACTACGATCTGACCAATGGGTCCGTCGCCTTTGACCTGAATGGTAAGCCTTTCTTCGCCTTTAAGCATCGCGCCCATCATGGCACCGGCTGCAAGCGTACGTCCGAATGCTGCCGTCGCTGTTGGAAAAGTGCCGTGTCTGCGCTGCAGCTCACCGACAAGGTTCGTTGCCCGAATCGCGAACACCCGAATACGGCCGCCCCATGCGGTACCTCGCAATAAAATGTCTTGTTGTGCTTCCATGATCGGATGCCTCCTTACCTCTTGCTTTATTTAATAAATGAGAAAACCTCTATCGAGGTCTTAATTCTTATGTGGTTATGCTTCGCCTGTTGTTCCCGCGTTGTCCTGATTCCGTTCATAAATGATACGCAGGCCTTCGAGCGTCAGCAGCGGATCAACCTCTTCAATCGTCTCCGACTCTGCTGCGATCAGATCAGCCAGTCCGCCTGTCGCAACGACACGCGGCGAAACACCGAACTCTGATTTGATACGACGAACGATTCCATCCACTTGTCCGGCATAGCCGAAAATGATGCCCGCCTGCATCGACGTAATCGGATTGCGGCCAATGACGCTCTTCGGTCGAACAAGCTCGATGCGAGGCAGCTTCGCTGCACGTTGATACAGCGCCTCAGTCGAGATACCGATGCCTGGCACAATAGCGCCGCCCAGATAGCTGCCCGTCGCGTCGATATAATCGAACGTGGTTGCCGTACCGAAGTCAACGACGATAAGCGGCTTGCCGTATTTCTCAATGCCGGCCACGGAATTGACGATACGGTCCGCACCAACCTCGCGAGGGTTCTCGTATCGGATATTCAGACCGGTCTTCACGCCAGGACCAACGACAAGCGGTGCCTTGCGCATATATTTGATGCACAGCTGCTCCAGTGTACGCATAAGCGGCGGCACGACGCATGAAATAATGACGCCGTTCACCTGCTCAATGGACAAGCCGGACAGATGAAGCAAATTATAAATCGAAAGACCATACTCATCTACAGTTGCGGAACGATTCGTGCTCAGCCGCCAATGATGCAGCAGCTCTTTGCCGCGATAGACGCCAAGCACAATATTGGTATTGCCTACATCTACTACGAGAATCACGCTTTACGCCCCGCCCTTCTTCTCATTCAAGTCGAGACTAATATCAAGCGCATTGAATGAATACGTCAGACCGCCGACGCTGATCACATCAACGCCCGTCGATGCAATGCCGCGCACCGTCTCGAGACGAACGCCGCCGGAAGCTTCCGTAATAACATGCGGCGAATGCGACTTCACATAACGAACGGCTTCCGTCATCGCTTCCAGGCTCATATTGTCGAACATAATAATGTCCGCACCGCTATTCAGCGCTTCTTTAATCTGCGCCATCGATTCGGTCTCGACCTCGATCTTCATCGTATGTGGAATGCGTGCCCGCGCCCGTTCTACCGCTTCACGGATGCTGCCGGCTCCCTTGATATGATTGTCCTTAATCATGACTGCATCATACAAGCCGAATCGATGATTCGCGCCGCCGCCTACACGAACGGCGTACTTCTCGAGCATACGATGCCCCGGCGTCGTCTTACGGGTATCAACCAGCCGCGTCGGCAGTCCCTCGAGAGCGTCGACGAACGAACGCGTCTTCGTCGCAATGCCCGACAGACGCTGCATAAGGTTAAGAGCCAGCCGCTCACCGGTCAGCAGACTGTGCGTGCTGCCTTCCGCTTCTGCGATGACCGTCCCTTTAGCAACATGGTCGCCATCTTGTACAAGCGCTTGATATACAATACCCGGATCGACGATTTCGAACACAAGCTTCGCAATATCGAGGCCTGCTATAATACCGTCTTCCTTCACATGGATAACAGCCTTCGAACGGCTGTCCGCTGGGATGGTCGTCTCCGTCGTAATATCGCCCATGCCGATATCTTCAGCCAGCCAAGCACGTATCTGCTCGCGCAGCGCGTAATCATACATCGTGAATCCGCTCCTCTGTAACTCCATATTCCCGGTGCAGCACCGTATGCTTGCGCCAATGCTTGTCGTCCCGTTCCGGGAAGTCCTCGCGGGCATGCGCGCCGCGGCTCTCCTCACGCAATAACGCGCCCTCTGTCGTCAGCAATGCGCATGTCAGCAGGTTCGCGAACTCATACTCTTCCCGCTTCGTCAGCACGCTCTGGAAAATCGGCAGTTGCCGCTTCAGCTCCTCGAAGCCTCTAGCAAGCCCCTCTCCACTGCGGCGCAGGCCGACATAACGAACCATTACCTTCTGCAGCTTCAGCCTACGCTCGACGACAGCTTGAATCGGCACGCCGTTGCGATCCGCTTCATAATGAACCGAAGGCGAGAACGTCAGCGGCGACAGACCCGCAATGCGGTCAACAATCCGTCTGCCGAATACAATCGCTTCAGACAACGAATTGCTCGCCAGTCGGTTCGCGCCATGCACGCCTGTCGATGAAACTTCGCCGCAAGCGAACAGTCGTTTAATGTTCGTCTCGCCATTGAGATCCGTCTTCACGCCGCCCATCGTATAGTGCATCGCCGGCGCAACCGGAATCCAGTCCGTTGTCAAATCCAAACCGTATTGTAAGCAGTATTCGTAAATCGTCGGAAAACGATGCTTCACCATCTCTTCCGACTCATGTGTAATGTCCAAATAAACGAATGTGGATTTCGTCTCTTCCATCTCGCTTACGATCGCGCGCGCGACAACGTCACGCGGTGCAAGCTCCAGCTGTTCATGATAGCGATCCATGAACCGCTCACCCTTAATATTGCGCAGGTAAGCACCTTCGCCGCGAACCGCCTCCGAAATCAAGAAGCGAGGTGCGCCTGGATAGCACAGCGACGTCGGGTGGAATTGGAGAAATTCCATATCTCTTATGTAAGCACCTGCGCGGTAAGCCATCGCTACACCGTCGCCAGTTGCCACGTCAGGGTTGGTCGTATACCGATACAGCTGGCCAGTGCCGCCGGAGCATAGAATGGTCGCTTTGCCGCGTACGAATAAACGGCTGCCGTCCGGCTTCTGTACAATTGCGCCGCAGCACTCGCCATCTTGCGTTACAAGATCGATGACAAAGTGGTCGTCCCACACGTCGATGCCGTCCATTGCAATTGCTTTCTCCGACAGCGCGCGTACGATTTCATAGCCTGTTGCATCGCCATTGGCATGCAGAATGCGCCGCTGACTATGCGCGCCTTCCTTCGTCAGAGCGAATTCGCCGTTTTCCCGGTCGAACTGCGTGCCCATCCGAATCAGGTCGTTCACGCCGTCTGGCCCTTCATGAACGAGCGCCTCGACTGCATCGCGGTCACAGAGTCCCGCTCCTGCAATGAGTGTGTCTTCGCGATGGTAAGCCGGGGAATCATCCTCGGAAATAACCGCGGCGATTCCCCCTTGTGCGTAACGCGTATTGCTGTCCATCAGCGACTTCTTCGTAATCATGAGCACCGAGCCCAGCTCGCTGGCTTTAATAGCGGTAAAAAGACCGGCGATGCCGGCCCCAATAACGATTACATCTTTATCTACAACCGGCAGTTCATCCAGTCGTACATCAATTAGATAATTAGGGATCATAAGGACAGATGCCTCCAGGTCACTAGGGTGCGATCACTATTTCACTTGCAGCATACGCTCGAGCGATTGCCGAGCCTTATCAGCGACTGCAGGCGGCACATAAACTTGCGGCTGCATCGTCTCCAGGCATTTGACAAGCTTCTTCAAGTTGTTGACCTTCATGTTCGGGCATACCAAGTACTTCGTTGCAAAATGGAACGTCTTGTTCGGGCTGTCGACCCGCAGCTGATAACCCGTACCGTCCTCCGTACCGACGATGAACTCTTGGCAGTCGGAGTTCTTGCAGTATTCCAGGATGCCGGTCGTGCTGCCGACAAAGTCGCCAAGCGCAACTACCTCTGGACGGCACTCAGGGTGAACGACGAATTGCGCATTCGGGTACTTCGCTTTCATCTCTTCTACATCTTTAACCGTCAGCATATCGTGCGTGTTGCAGTAGCCTTCCCAGATGATCATCTTCTTGTCCGTATGCTGCTGGACATAGTGTCCGAGGTTCTTATCCGGTACCCAAATAATCTCGTCGGACTCAACCGAGTTGATGACCTTCAGCGCATTGGACGACGTGCAGCAAATGTCCGTCTCTGCCTTAATCTCTGCCGAAGAGTTAATGTACGTTACTACCGTAGCATTCGGGTGCTGTGCCTTCAGCTTGCGAAGACCATCCACGTTAACCATGTCCGCCATCGGGCAGCCTGCACGTTCATCCGGAATAAGGACTGTCTTGTTCGGTGCAAGAATCTTAGCGCTCTCGCCCATAAAATGCACGCCGCAGAACACGATAACATCCGCGTCCGTAGCTGCAGCCTTCTGAGCAAGCAGGAACGAGTCGCCGCGGAAATCCGCTACCTCTTGAATTTCATCCCGTTGATAGTAGTGCGCAAGAATAATAGCGTTACGCTCTTTCTTCAACTGCATGAGTCGTTCGCGCAGCTCGCGGTTCTGCTCTGCTTTCCGTTCCAATGCCAATGCTTCCATCGGTAGGTCTCTCCTCTTCGCGCGGTCTTTTATTCATAAATATGATGGACTATGTGAATTCGTGCACATACTTTGCCGCCGCTTAATTTATAGTGTGAACAAAAGATGAATGTTTATAGTTAACATTAAATGTACACATTGCGGCGAACGCTGTCAATTACTAGATCATAGCAAGAGCGTCCAACTTTTCAACCAAATCGTTTGTATACAAATAGACGCCGCCGCCTCGAATCGAAGCAGCGGCGTCTTCCTTCTATTTGACCGTAACGTTGGTCTTCTGCGTCGTAGCGAGCTTGCCCTTCGTATCGTATGCCTTCACGACGATCTCGATCTTCTTGCCCTTATATGGCTTGAAATCGATCGACGCTGCCCATGGCACATCATTCGCCGTCGCGACTACTTTGCCGCCAATCTCGTACGTCACCTTGCTTAGCATCGGCGTCCATGCCTTCACATAAGCGGAAACTTTCTGCGGAGCTGCATTTAGCGTTGAGCCGTTGATAGACCGGTAAGCGATTGGCGACTCTTCGCCAACATTGCTCAAATAGAACGGACTGGCAATCGACTTCTTATAGGCGCTGAGCAGCTTATCGTTGGCGGACAGCATGTAATATTTGACCCGATTGGAACTGTCATGGTTGCTGTCGAACCAGAACACCCCTTTGACCTTCGGATAAAGCAGCGGCAGCGATGCATAGAACTGCTTCATCTGATAGTTAGCCCAGAGCGTCTTATCCTGCAGCTTCTCAGGATACATATACGACACGCCGCCTTCAGAGATGAAAACGGGTTTACGCTGTGCATACTGCTTATAAATATAGTCGAACTTCTCAATGTGGCTGGCACGGTCTTCGCCCTTCTTCAGTGGATCAAGCGTCGGAGTGAAAATCGTATACAAACTGACGCCTACCCAATCCACATAGGCATCGCCTGGATAATAATCGTTGATCGTGTACTCCGGTACCCGGTCAGGCGCCCATACCATCGCAACATTGTCTGGTGCGATCTTATGAATCACATTGGCTACGAGACGGAACTTCTCCTTATATTTCTTCGGCTCGTCATGCCACGGCACCCAGTCGCCGTTCATCTCGTTCGCGAATCGGAGGAACACCGGAATGCCCGCATCCGCAAGATCCTGTGCGAACTGGCGCAGATACTCGTCATCCTGAACCTCATCGAGCCCCTTCATTGGCTGTAATCCGATCTGGATCGCTGTTCCCGCCGCTTTCGCATGTTCGATATGACTCTTAAGCACAGACAACGGCTTGCCATAATTAAAATACAGCAGGTATGCAGCATGCTTCTTGCCTGTCAGCTGCTCGAAACCTTCCGTATAGAACGGCCTGCCTGTGGCCGCATTATGTACAGCAGGATCCAGCTCGGCATATGCACCCAGCAGCGCCCCATTCTTCGGCTCGAAAATCTCGCCATGCGTATTCGCATTGCCGAAGGCGCCCGCGTTCGTCTCGACGAACAGCTGCGCTCGGCTGCGCAGCGCATCCGCCTTCCGCTTCGCCGCAATGCTCACCTGCGTCTGTCCAGCCTTGTCGGCATACAGCGCTTCTTTATCCCAGTTAGCGACTGCTTCATCATATTTGCCAAGGTACGAATAATCCGCACCAATATTGCGGTACATGTTCGTAGCGTTGCCATACTCGCCCTGCTTTACGAACTCCGCAGCAGCAATCTGATACTTTGCAATAGCCTCTCCATATTTGCCCTTCGCGTCCAGCTGCTGAGCTTCCTTGTAGATGCCCCATACATTAAGCGCATAGGCGCTTCCAGCCGGTACGGCCACTACAACGATAACTGCTGCAATAACGCCTAGTGCAATAGACCTTAAGCGGTAACCCTTAACCATGCCATAACTCCCCCATGTCCTACTTATGTCATGAGGATAAGTTTACCACGCAGCCGCTAATTCCTGAATAAGGATTTATGCTCACGATCTCTAACCACCTGGAATTTTCTACCCACCTAAATCCTCCCTGCTAGGGAGGACCCCCGGGGTTTCCAACCCCGGGACCCCGGGATGAGGCGAATGTGTTAAGTGTGGGCGTGTAACCTAGCTCCGTGCTGAGAGTCGTGTGCCCCGTTGGGGCACAACTTTTGTTCGAGCGTGTTGCCCGAGCCTTACCACCTCGCGACCAGAGAATAAAGAACGTGTGATGGAAAGAGGCGCGCACATGTAACTGCCTGCTTCGAGTCACGTGCTCCGATGGGGCACAACTTTTGTTCGAGCGGTTTCTGGGGCGCCCCTTTAATTACCACAGTACCCAGCAAGGTACCTGTAATAATTACGTGAACTAGTTTTTTGAATACAAAAAAGCTGCTGTCCTGTTAAGGACAGCAGCTTGGGTTGATGACTATTCGTTCTTATCCGGGTCTGAGCCCGTGCCTCGATCGTCGTCGCCGGCTTTGTCGGTCGTGTCGCTGACAGGCGTCGAGGATTCTTCGGAATCCTTCGTCTGAATGCGGACCTTCACGCCGCCGATCGTATCGACCTTCACGTCGGAACGGAATTCTTCCGTAGAAGCCGTCGTTTCTCCCTCAGGCAGTTCGCCAGTCAGCGAGCCCGTCTCGATCAGACGTTTGATCTGATCCAGCTCGAGCGTCTCTTCGCTAAGCAGCGTCTGCGCGATGAGATGCATTTCCTTCGACTTCTCGGTAAGCAGCTTCTTCGCACGATCGTAGCACTCGTTAATGAAGTACTGCATCTCTTGGTCGATTTGATAAGCGATCGTATCCGAGTAGTTCTGCTCGTGGCCAATATCGCGTCCGAGGAACACTTGACCTTGGCTGCTGCCGAACTGCATCGGGCCGAGCTTATCGCTCATGCCGTATTCCATGATCATGCTGCGCACGATGCTCGTTGCTTGTTTGAAGTCGCTGTATGCGCCGGTGCCGATCTCGCCGATGAAGATTTCTTCTGCGACGCGGCCGCCGAGCAGACCCGTTACTTTATCAAGCAGCTCCTGCTTCGTGACAAGCATGCGATCTTCCTTCGGCATCATGATGACGTAACCGCCAGCCTTGCCGCGAGGAATAATCGTAACCTTGTGTACCGCATCGGCATGCTCCAAGAAGTAGCCGACGATCGTATGGCCTGCTTCGTGGTAAGCAACAATCCGCTTCTCGCGGTCACTGATTACGCGGCTGCGTTTCTCCGTACCGACGATGACACGGTCAATCGCTTCATCGACCTCAACCATAGCGATATCTTTCTTATTGCGGCGTGCTGCGAGGAGCGCCGCTTCATTGAGCAGGTTCTCCAGGTCTGCGCCTGTAAAGCCTGTCGTACGTTTAGCGATGATGTCCAGCTTAACATCCTTGGACAACGGCTTGTTGCGCGCGTGTACTTTCAGTACCGCTTCGCGGCCCTTCACGTCTGGACGGTCTACCGTAATTTGACGGTCGAAACGGCCTGGACGTAGAAGTGCAGGGTCTAGAATATCAGGGCGGTTCGTTGCTGCGACGATAATGATGCCTTCGTTCGCACCGAAGCCGTCCATCTCAACGAGCAATTGGTTCAGCGTCTGTTCGCGCTCGTCATGTCCGCCGCCGAGGCCTGCGCCCCGCTGACGACCAACGGCGTCAATCTCATCGATAAAGATAATGCAAGGCGCGTTCTTCTTCGCGTTCTCGAACAAGTCGCGGACGCGAGATGCGCCGACGCCGACGAACATTTCGACGAAGTCAGAACCCGAAATGCTGAAGAACGGTACGCCTGCTTCGCCTGCAACGGCGCGGGCAAGCAAAGTTTTACCGGTACCCGGAGGGCCTACAAGCAGAACACCCTTCGGAATACGTGCGCCAACGGCTGCGAACTTGCGAGGATCCTTCAGGAACTCAACAACCTCAACGAGCTCTTGCTTCTCCTCATCAGCACCGGCAACGTCCTCGAACGTTACGCGCTTCTTCTCTTCGTTATACAGTCGTGCACGGCTCTTGCCAAAGTTCATTACCTTGCCGCCGCCACCCTGCGCTTGATTCATTAAGAAGAAGAACAGGATAAAGATGATCACGAAAGGAATGATGGATGTCAGCAGCGTGAGCCACATGCTCTCGCCCTTCATCTTCTTGTACTCTAGCTCAATGCCATTCTTAGATGCTGCATCGTCGATTTCTTTCGTAACGAATTCATCGACGCTCGTGCGAGTATAGAATTGCTTCTTGTTGGCTTCCGGCGGCTTCTTATATTCACCAGTGACCAAATAGGAATAGCCATCAAATTGAAGTTCTAAACTCTTGACATTGTCCGTTTGAAGCGCTGTTCTGAACTCATCGTATCGAATTTCGGCCGATGAGTCGTTTTGGCTGCTAATAAATTGGACAATCCCCACGGTCACCAAAAAAATAAGTAGATAAAATCCAGATGTCCGGATGATTCGATTCATCCCCAACCTCCTCTCGAGACGCTCTAAATATTTTACCATAGCATGACTTTCCATCACAACACGAGACGGGGTCATACTGAGGTGATCCTAATCGGGTACTGCTTACTTGCTGTATACTTCCGGCTTCAGAATGCCGACGAACGGCAGGTTGCGGTAATGCTCGGCATAGTCGAGCCCGTAGCCTACGATAAATTCGTCTGGCAGCGAGAAGCCTTTGTAGTCCGCCTCCAGCTCAACGGTACGGCGTGCCGGCTTGTCGAACAAGGTGACAACCGTTACCGATTTCGCGTTGCGGCGCTCCAGCACATCGATTAGGTAGCTGAGCGTCAGACCGCTGTCAATAATATCTTCGACGACGAGCACCTCGCGTCCTTCGACCGTGACATCAAGATCTTTAATGATTTTGACAACGCCGGAAGACTTGGTCGAGGCACCGTAGCTTGATACCGCCATGAAATCGAGCTCTACTGGTATACTTAATTGTTTAACCAGATCCGCCATGAAAATAAACGCGCCTTTCAAGACGCAAATAACGAGCGGGTTACGCCCTTCAAAATCTTGGCTGAGCTGCGCGCCAAGCTCCTTGACCTTGTTCTGAATGGTCTCAGCATCAAACAGTACTTCTTGGATATCGTTTAGCAATTTAAAGCCTCCTAAAGGTTTTGCGAATTACTGCTGCGATCCATTATAGGATTGCATGTGAAGCAAAAGCTGCTTCGTAAGCATAAACTTGGTTTTGCGAATTACAAATGTGATCCGGTTAGGATTACATGGTGAGCAAAAACTGCTTCGTAAGCATCAGAACCGTTATTGCACACTAGCAGGTGAACAAGTTCAATCGCTCGTAGCTTATATGTATGATCATACAAGGGCCGCTTATTCAAGGTTCGTGTTGCGGGGTACGGCTTGAATTCGTAATACGTTCGCCGTCCTCGCATCCGTTAATGCGATTGCGGAGCGTCTTGCTCCCGGAATCCACAGCACTTGCCCGGCCGCATCAACAAGCAGCGGCATTCGGTCTCGCTCTGATGGCGGGATTTTCAGATCAACGAACATATCTTGCACTTTTTTCGTGCCGTTTAATCCAACTACGCTCATCCGATCGCCCGGCCTGCGATTGCGGACAGTTAATGGAAACAAGAGCTGGCCCGCATCAAAATCAGCACAATATCGCCCTCGCTCATCGGCTGCTGCGACTGCATTCGTCAGCCTAAGCGACAATCCCCCCTCTGGAACGTCCACGACGTCGTCCATCGCTTCAATTGTGTACGCATATGGCGGCCAATTGGACTTGCGTGAATGCGGCTCACCGGTCAACCATCTCAGCCTGTCGTATTCGCGATAAAATCGAATCCCTCCTCCTGCATCCGTCTGCCATGTGGTTGGAGACAGCGCAAGCGCGGCGTGCCGAATGGCCTCGATCCGCTCGAAATCCGCTTTATCGCCAGGCGTTAACCCAGCTGTTTCCATCGAGAGATAGTTTAATATTAGTTTAATCAATCTTCTTTGTAAAGCAATCGGGAGGCTGGCCAAATCCGCTCTTCGCAGCTCACAGAAAGACCCAGCCTTACAAGCCGCCAATCGATCGAATGCACGCTGCGTCTCTTCCTGCATCCACTGATCCTCGGCCGATGCAATCTCGGCTAGCCGGTTCAAAGATGCACCTAGTTGAGGGTTGTACTGCTCCAGATAAGGCATGACATCAAGCCGCAGCTCGTTGCGGAAATAATCGCGTTTCTCATTGCTGCTGTCTATCGCGTAAGGAATGCTGTGAATCGCAGCGTAGGCAGTCAGCTCTGCTTTGTTTATACGAAGCAGCGGGCGGATCAGTTCCACATTTTTATCTCGGCGTTTGACTGAAATTCCGGCGAGCCCGCCGGTTCCCGTCCCGCGCAGCAGCCGCATAAGAACGGTCTCCGCCTGATCGTCAGCGTGATGAGCAAGGGCGATGCGGGAAGCCCCATGGCGCCTGGCAACCTCATGCAGAAATTCGTACCGTTTGATCCGAGACGCCTGCTGTCCGTTCATACCTGTTTCTTCTATAAAAGAAGGCATATCGAGCGTAATCGCTTCGAACGTGATGCCGAGCTTCGCCGCGAATGCGCGGACGAGCTCCGCTTCAGCTGCCGATTCTCGTCCGCGGAAGCCGTGGTCGACATGAGCCGCCACCAATCGCAATTGTTCGGCACCCGATATGGCATGCAGCAGATGCAGCATAACCATCGAATCGGGTCCGCCCGATACAGCCGCAACGATGCATTCCCCTTCACGCCACAGCTCATGCTCATTCTTGAACGCCAACAGGCGCTTCACCCATTCGTCCATGCTAACCTTCCCCTCGAAGTCTCGCTGTTACGCTTCTCCCCACCCGTCTACCATTCGATCCACAACCATAGTGCAGCACTTGCAGCAGCGCCGGCTGACAGCATGAACATCCACTTCAACCAGGGCGGCACCGGCTGACCACTCTTCAGCGTATCGGATCGGCTGACGAGCCGCTGCCATGACGCCGATGCTTCGCGCGCGTTAGCGAACCCGCCCGTCATCGCCTGATTGAGCCAGCCGGTGAACGGACGAAGCGCCGGCTGCTGCTGAACGAGCTTCAGCAGCTCCTCAGGCGAACGGTTCTGCGGCAGCAACTGACGGGTGAGCAGCTGCAAATGTTTGCTGTCGTGCAGCTGAATGCACAGCAGCGCGAACGAGAACAGGTCATAGCCGGCATCCGCTGTTCGGCTGCCGGCATTCCAATAGCCGCGGTCGTAAATTTCGGTAAATTGTCGAACGCTCTTCCCGAATCCTGTCAGACCGCCGTAATCGACGAGCTCGACCCGGCCGTATTCGGCTACGAGAATATTCTCGACCTTCAGGTCGCCGAACGCCCAGCCTGCATCATGCAGATCGGACAGCATGCGGAGCAGGTTATAGCCAACGAGCGGAAACCATTCCGCCCCTTCCTTGGCCAGAAATTCTGCCAGCGTTACGCCGCGGACATAGCGCATGACATAGAACGGATACTCACGGCCGTCCGGCATAACCAGATCGTCGACGTCGACAAGAAACGGCTCGATTTCCGGCCGTTTCGTTCTTTTCTGCAAATCGAGCGACTGCAGTACATTAATCTCCGATTGGAGGTCAACCGCATCGGCTCCGACCTTCAGCGCATACCATGCCTTGTGCCGTTCGACGAGAAACACTTTGCCGTTGGCGCCTTCTCCTAACAATCGCTCGACGCGGTATTGCTTCCCTTTCCACTTGCCGGCTGCAACCGATCCGCGGTTAAGGCTGAACTTAAACGACGTAGTCACTCATCATCCCGTCCGTTTCATCTCTGCTCTTTCTACCATAATCCCCTTGCCGGTAAAAATCAATGACCTGCATAATCGCCGGTCCTGTCGGTGTCGTCCCTCGCATTTGCAATTTAGGGAAGATCGCCTGAACGCCGGAGAGGTTATTCGTCCAGTCGAGATCAAGCGTACAGTCATCGCCGTACGACGAGCCTGGAAAATGAAACACAGCCAATTCGCTCGCCCCCTGCCTCGCCTGCAGGCTGAGCATCAGATCGCGGATCGCTTCTTCTACCGCCGACAGCTTCGGCTTCATGCTGGCGCTCGCATCAATCAATAGCGCAACGCGCAGCTTCGACGTCTCGCCGAGCTCGTCGATAACGCGGACGACCTCGCCCCGCTTCTCTGGCGGGAGCGACTCGATCGACGTCTGTCCGAACACCTGACGCAGCTCCTTCTGCACCGCCTGCTGAATGGTCTGTACGACCGTTTTGCGCGTCATCATCTGTACGGTCTGCGACAGCTGCTTCGTATTCACAAGCCGGCTCATGCCGCCGCCCGCCCGGGCAATCTCCTCGATCTCCGTTGCGCCAAAATCACCGACCTCGCCCCGATCGACGACGCCGACCACATTCACCGTAATTCCTTCCGCATAAGCATGCGCAGCCGCGACAACCGGGCTGACGCCAACATTCGAGCAGCCGTCCGTAACGAGTAGAATTTGTTTCATACCTTGGCCTCCTAACTTTTAAGTGCGTGTTCAAAAGTACACTGCCTATGAATCTTCGTGATCAGAAGCGAACTTTTTGAACTTCCCTTTATGGTGCTGAGGTTAACGAATATATGCTTCTCTCTACCAGCGTTGCCCGTTAACGAGGTTTTTAGACGCTAGTTTTCAACCATAAGGAGGAGGTTAATGGACGGTTGCATCATAAAACTGTTCCGGCGAAAAAGCAAAGAAGCCCGTAGCATACGAGCGCCATGCTGAAGTGCACCCCTTATAGTGGACATTGGAAAAACACCCTGGTGTTTATGCCGATGTAATAC
>NZ_BTCK01000067.1:0-26485 GCF_033239625.1 Paenibacillus sp. CCS19 | reverse complement strand
GTACCGACGCCAGCTTGCAGCCTAGGGCTTTTTTCAATGTCCGAAAAATGGGGTCTTGACCACACTGAGCATGCGGATTTTCTTTTGTCTATAGTTATCGTTGTTGAACGCGTGCTGCTCCAGCAGCCTTGCGCCCCCATACGAACGTCAGCACCGTCGCAATCACTCCGGCAGCACCGCCAAGCCAGAAACCGCTGTCGATGCTCCAGCGGTCATTCATCCAACCGGCGATGAACGGGCCGGCGAACATGCCGACCGAATAGACCGCTTGGTAGAAGCCCATTGCTGTTGCGCGCTCGTTCAATTTCGCTTCGCGGATCGCAAGGCTGAGCAGCATCGGCAGCAGCAATCCTTGCATGAAACCATTGACCGCTTGCGTTGCGGCAAGGACGATCAGATTCGGACTGAAGGCGATGAGCGCGGTTGCGACTGCGCCGACACCGAAACCGACCTGAAGAAGCCGCCATTCGCCAAACTTCGCTGACAATACGCCTCCTGCCAATAGGGACGCGATCGCATGAGGCACCATGAACGCGAACACAATGCCGGTCAGCAGCCAGCCATCTGCGCCAAGCTCCTTTGCCTTGAGCGGCGTGAAGCCGAACATCGAGATGAACAGCATCGCATGCACAAGCACGGACAGTACGGCTGCATGGACGAGCGTCCGCTGTCGGGCAACACCGCGCAGCAGTCGGACGGACATAGGCGGACGACCTTCTGCAGCAGGCTCTTCACGAATGAACAAGGCAACAATGAAACCAGCGACACCTGCGCCTATCCCGATATAGAACGGAACATGCCAGCTGAATGTGTCCGCAAGCGGTGCGCTGAATGCCATGCCGAGCAGCTGGCCGGCAACGGTCATTGCGCTAACCTGCCCCATTGCCTTGGAAGCTTCGTCCGGCCGGAACATAGAGGCATACATAATCGTGAAAGCGACCCAGCTGGAAGCACATACACCCGCAACCACTCGGCCGGAGAGTGCCCAGCCGAAGCCGCCTGGAATAATGAACAACAGACAGCTGAGCGCTCCTGCAGCAAGCCCGAGCATAATGAACGGCTTACGGCGTCCGAGCGTATCGGACCATAACCCGATAGGGAATCGAACAAGCAGTTGGACGAAGCCATAGCTGCCGAGTACGATGCCGATCATGCTAAGGGACAGCCCCCGTGATGTTAAATAAGGGGAAAGAATCGGAACATACATATACATGGACGTCCAATAGAGAACCGTCATGATACCGAACCAAATACGCTGCTGTCGGCGTGAGTTATGAAGCGCGGCAGACATTAAGCATTACCTCCGTCTCAAACCTATCTAGTAAACATACAAATTCTACTTTATCACAATGCAGATTGATAGAATGTTTAATAATTTTGTAAGAAATGAGTTAAAATCCGTTAAGAAATAAACGCTATTCTTAGACTATAAGATCCGATTTCCCCAACTTAAAACAGCAGAAGGATGAACGACGTGTCGATTCGCACAAGGCTGCAGGTCGCCCTATGGGCGATGGTAATCGTTCCGAACATCATCATGATCGGCTTGATCATATCGCTGCTTTATTTTCTCAGCGATCAGACGCTTCACGAGCTAATGACCAATGAGAAATACTACAAAGACCGGCAAGCGGTTGCGCTAGGCGAGCTGTCTTATGTACTGCGTTATGAACCTGAACGAATGGAAAACGATCTATACTTGAACGATTTCCAGAAACGATTGACGGAGCTGCAAGCAGGCGTCGTATTGGAGCGGGAAGGGAATCCACCGATTGTGACCCCTGTTCTGCGCCAGTCTGCGCCGCATGAAGATTGGAGTAAGCTGGTCGACGATGATCGCGATCAGATTACGTTAGACGGCTATCTGTACCAAATCGTAAGACAAGATATCGTGTTCGCTGACGGCGGAGAAGGTAAAGTGCTGCTGCTCAGGCAGCAGGAACAGCTTCCGATTTATTGGAAAATAATCTTTGTCGCCATTGGACTATTCGCGTTAGTCGGGACAAGCATTTTTCTAACCTATATCGTCTCTCGAAGCATCATCAAGCCGCTTTATTCGCTTAAACGCTCCGCGGAGCAGATTAGTGAAGGCATGCTTGACGGCGAAGTGAAGCCGATGAACAAGGACGAGATCGGCGAGCTCAGCACGGCGTTCGAGACGATGAGGCGAAGGCTGAAAGGCTCAATCGAAGAACGTCTGCAGGAAGAAGAGAACCGCAAACGACTGCTATCGCACATATCGCATGATTTGAAGACGCCGATTACCGCCATTAAAGGGTACATAGAAGGCATCTTGGATGGCGTTGCGAATACGCAGGAGAAGCAGGAGAAATATTTGCAGACGGTCTACCGCAAAGCTACGGATATGGATCGTCTCATTGATGAGCTGTTCTTGTTCTCGAAGCTGGATATGCATCATGTGGTGTACGATTTTAAGCCGATCGATATCCGGCGCTTCATTATGCATTATGCCGAAGACCAGCAGATCGACCTGGAGAAGGCAGGCATCGCGCTTGTGCTTCATGGTATCGATGGAGAACCATTGATGGTAGCCGCGGATACCGAGAAGCTGGTTCGGGTGTTTCACAACATTATTGGGAACAGTGTTAAGTATATGATGGATGAGACCAGTGATACCAAGCGACGTATAGCGATCTCGCTGCGTCATCTGCCCGGGGCCTATATCCAGTTCGAGATTTGCGATAACGGACCTGGCGTTGCGCCAGAAGCGCTGCCGATGCTGTTCGACCAGTTCTATCGAACCGAGCAGTCGCGCAGCACGGAGACAGGCGGCAGCGGTCTCGGACTTGCGATCGTGAAGCAAATCGTGCAGGGCCACGGAGGTCATGTCGAAGCGAAACTGCCTGCAAGCGGTGGACTCGCCATCACTGTAACACTGCGCCAATGGTTGCAAGATCTAGAGCATGACGCAGAAAGCAGGTGAAATCATCAGATGAAGTCGATATTAATTATTGAAGACGAGCGTTCCATTGCCGAGCTTCAACGGGATTATCTTGAGAGCAATGGCTACCGCGCCGATATAGAGGTGAAAGGCGACATTGGGCTGAAACGGGCGCTGGAAGAGAAGTATGATCTCATCATTCTCGATGTCATGCTGCCGAATATGGATGGCTTCGAAATTTGCCGGCGCATTCGACAGACAGCAAACGTACCTATCCTAATGGTATCTGCGAAGAAAGAAGATATCGATAAAATACGCGGATTAGGTCTTGGCGCCGACGATTATATTACGAAGCCCTTCAGCCCCAGCGAGCTGGTGGCTAGGGTCAAGGCGCATCTCGCTCGATATGAGCGGCTAACCGGCGATAAGAACACCAGCAGCGATTCCATGACGATTCGCGGACTGACGATCGACAAGCTGACGCGTCAGGTCAACATTCGCGACCAGAACATGCTGCTGACGGGCAAAGAGTTCGACCTGCTGTTATTACTCGCTCAGCATCCGAATCGTGTCTTCACGAAGGAAGAGTTGTTCGAGAGGGTGTGGGGACTGGATTCGATCGGCGATATCGGAACGGTAACCGTCCATATTCGGCGGCTGCGCGAGAAGGTGGAGCTCGATCCATCGAATCCGCAGTATATCGATACGGTATGGGGAGTCGGATACAGGCTGAAGGTATAAGTCGTCAGTCTGGATTTTGAACTATAGATGATAAGCAATTTTATATTAGGAATGGAGTGACAGTATTGAAAAGCATCATAAGGTTTTCGTTGAACAACAAATTTGCGCTCTGGATTATGACCATCATCGTCCTGCTTGCCGGCATGTACTCTGGCACGCAGATGAAGATGGAGACGCTGCCGGACATCACGATTCCGATCGTTAGCGTAACGACGATCTATCCAGGCGCCGCACCGGAATCGGTCATGAACGACGTGACGAAGCCGATCGAGCAGCAGGTACGCAATCTCGAAGGCGTCAAGAACGTAACCTCGACTTCGATGGAGAACGCATCTTCTATCGTAATCGAGTACGATTTTAACAAAAACATGGACAAGGCGAAGACGGAAGTATCTGAGGCACTCAGTGGAGTCAAGCTGCCGGAAGGCACGAACGCGCCTGAAATTTCCCGTCTTTCCCTTAACGCTTTCCCAGTCATGTCGCTTAGTGTAGCGAATAAAGACCTGTCGCTTGAGGAGCTGACGAAGCTCGTTGAGGCAGAGGTTGTGCCTGCGATACAAGGTACAGAAGGCGTTGCATCGGTTCAAATCTCCGGTCAGCATGTGAAGTCGGCAGAATTGACGTTCAAAGCCGACAAGATGGCGCAATACGGCCTGACAGAAGATACAGTGAAAGGCATTATTAAAGGCTCGGCCCTGTCGGCTCCGCTTGGTCTGTTCACGTTCGGCAGTGAAGAGAACACCGTCGTTGTCGACGGCAATGTATGGACAGAAGACGATCTGAACAATGTACAGATTCCAGTAACTCCTGCGGGAGCAGGCGGTGCAGCCGCTGGCGCTGGCGCTGGTGCTGGCGCTGGTGCGGTAGGCCAGAACGCTCCACAAGGCGGAGCAGCGATTCAACTGCCTACTGTAAAGCTGTCTGAAGTTGCTGATCTTTCGATTATCGGTAAAGCATCTTCGATCTCTCGTACGAACGGTCAAGACGCTATCGGCATCTCGGTCGTCAAAGCTGCCGATGCGAATACGGTTGATGTCGTTAACGGTGTGAAAGACGAAATGAAGAGCTTGTCAAAAGAGATTAAAGGCTTGGAAATGGTAACGGCGTTCGACCAAGGCGAACCGATCGAGAAATCGGTCAACACGATGCTGAGCAAAGCGTTTATCGGTGCTGCGTTTGCAATCGTGATCATTCTAATCTTCCTGCGCGATATTCGTTCGACGATCATCGCGGTTGTCTCGATTCCGTTGTCGATCTTCATCGCGCTGTTGATCTTGAATCAGCTCGATATTACGCTTAACATCATGACGCTCGGCGCCATGACCGTCGCGATCGGCCGGGTTATCGACGACTCGATCGTCGTAATCGAGAACGTCTACCGCCGTCTGTCTCTTGCCACGGAGAAACTGACGGGTAAAGAATTGATTCTCGAATCGACGCGCGAAATGTTCGTTCCAATTCTCTCGTCGACGATCGTAACGATTGCCGTATTCCTGCCAATGGGCTTGGTATCGGGCGCTATCGGCGAGATCTTCATGCCATTCGCATTGACGATCGTATTCGCACTGCTTGCATCCCTGTTCGTTGCAATTACAGTTGTACCAATGCTTGCGCATCTCATGTTCCGCAAAGGGCTTAAGAATGTGAAGCATCATGAAGATAAGCAAGGCCGCTTGGCTGGCGTTTATCGTCGCACGCTTCGTTGGACGCTGGACCATAAAGTCGTAACGTCACTGCTTGCGGTTGTGCTGCTCGTCGGCAGCTTGTTGCTGACGCCGCTGATCGGCTTCAGTTTCCTGCCATCCGAAGGCGAGAAGACGATGATGATTACGTACAACCCAGCACCGGGTGAAACGCTTGAGCAAGTGAAAGATATGGCGTCAAAAGCAGAGAAAGAGCTGCTTGGCCGTGAAAATGTTGAAATGATGCAGTACACGATCGGCGGCAGCAACCCAATGAACCCTGGCGCCTCCAAGCAAGGCTTGGTGTACCTGAACTACAATGAGGATACACCGAAATTCGAAGATGAAAAAACGGCTGTACTAGATATGCTTGCTGGCCTTGGCGGCAAAGGCGAATGGAAGCAGCAGGACTTCACTGGCGGCGGTATCGGTGGCAGCGGCATGTCGCTCACTGTATATGGTCCGGATATGGAGACGCTGCAGACGGTTGTCGGTCAAATCGCTGACAACTGGAAGAAGAATGACAAACTCACGAATGTCGACACAAGCCTTGCGAAGACGTATAAGCAGTACAAGCTCGTCGCTGATCAAGCGAAGCTTAGCCAGTATGGCTTGACGGCTGGTCAAGTGGCGATGGCCTTGTCGCCAATGCGTACGCAAGAACAGCTGACGACCATCACGAAGGATGGCGAGAAGCTGAACGTCACGGTGCACGTAGAAGAGAAGACGTACAACAGCATCTCGGATCTCGAGAATGAGAAGTTGATGTCGCCTCTTGGATTCGCAGTCGCTTTGAAAGATGTTGTGAAAGTAGAGGAAGGCCAGTCGCCGAATACGATTACGCGTAAAGACGACAAAGTGTATGCGGAAGTATCCGCAGATGCGAAGACGGCTGACATCTCCAAGGTTTCGTCTTCTGTCCAGAAAGAAATTGACGCAATGGATCTCCCAGCTGGCGTAACGACCGAAATGGGCGGCGCCACGCAGGATATGAACGAAGCGTTCACGCAGTTGATCCTGGCAATGCTGGCTGCAATCGCGATCGTATATCTTGTGCTTGTCATTACATTCGGTGGCGCTCGTACACCGTTCGCGATTCTGTTCTCGCTTCCGTTCACCGTTATCGGTGCACTGATCGGCCTGCTCATCGCAGGCGAGACAATCAGCGTTACCGCTTTGATCGGTATGCTCATGCTGATCGGTATCGTAGTAACGAACGCGATCGTATTGGTTGACCGTGTTATTCACAAGGAAGCAGAAGGCTTGTCTGTACGTGACGCACTGCTTGAAGCAGCAGGCACTCGTCTGCGTCCAATCCTTATGACGGCAATTGCAACGATCGGCGCATTGCTCCCGCTGGCGCTCGGCTTCGAGTCCGGCGGCCTCATCTCCAAAGGTCTCGGCATTACGGTAATCGGCGGTTTGACGAGCTCGACGCTTCTTACGCTCATCTTCGTACCGATGGTATACGAATTGCTGAACCGCAAACGGAAGTTCAAAGCAAGATCAGCTGAATAAGCTTCGACTAGCGTTGACTCCTGTTAACAAATGAACGAAGAGGTTGTCCCGAAGTCAGTGAGACTGGCTGATGGGATGACCTCTTTTTTTGCGATAAATTGAATTTCTCCGGCATTACTACAGACACTATTGTGCAATAGATGGAGAGCAGTTCCAGTGATCATGAATTAGGAGGAATTTCCATGTCGATAACGAAATGGACTAAGTGGTTCATAGCAGGCGTCTTGCTGACGGCATCGGCGGTTATGCCTGCGACGAGAAGCAGCGCCGCGGTGAGTGCGCGCCTTCAACCTGAGTATGCCAAGTGGGGACAACAAGCGGTCGACTACGCGATCAATGAATATAAAGCGGAAGTGATCGATTATGCGTACGAAGGTCGGTTCCCTGCCGCTAATGGCGCCGTGGACTATCGCTTCCGTCTATGGGTTCGTAAAGCAAGCCGGGAATATGCGGTACGAATAGCGGTAAGCGTCAATCCATCAACGGGCGAACGGGTCGGGCTTAAGCTGACGGAATTGCAATGAACCCAATATGAAAGGTAAGCAGAAAGGATGATCAATCATGTTAATGACGACCACGAATGCGTTCGAAGGGCATGCAATCGAGGCGTACATCGGAATCGTTACAGGCGAAGCTATCATGGGCGCTACCATTGTACGTGATTTCTTGGCCTCCATTACCGATGTGATCGGCGGCCGTTCCGGCGCATACGAGAACAAGCTGAAAGAAGCAAGAGACGTCGCATTCGAAGAAATGCGGGCGCAGGCCGTACGTTTCGGCGCGAACGGCATCGTCGGCGTTGACATTGATTATGAGGTTATCCGAGACGGCATGCTCATGGTTGCGGTTAGCGGCACGGCAGTGAAATACCGCTAAGGTGGACATTCCTACCGCCATCTAGTTACAATGGAATGAACGACCATATCAGCAGCTGAAGGAGATAGGAATTATGTATGATGAAATAAGCACCGACGAGTTGCGCGAAAGACTCGAGCAAGGCGAGAAGCTGTATCTGATCGATGTTCGCGAACCAGATGAATGGGAAGACGGTCATGTGGCGGAAGCGATCAGCATTCCTCTCTCGCAGCTGCAAGCACGGGTTGGGGAGCTGGCAGCCGGCGGCGAAGAGCCATTCATTCTGATGTGCAGAAGCGGCAATCGCAGCAGCAGAGCATGCGATTATTTGACGGCGCTCGGCTACGAAGTCGTCAATGTTGCAGGCGGCATGCTCAACTGGAACGGTAAAGTGGTAACAGGCGCGTAAGCGTAATAGGAAGCGCACATGTATCCATTAGAAGCTCGCATTCCCCTCGTCCGAATAGACGAGGTGGAGGCGGGCTTTTGCTTTGCGTATAGGGAGTAGTGAGTTGATAGATGCTTAAACGGCCGAGGGATAAGATGAGACATGCTTCTTAAGGAGTGGACATACAATGGTGTGAGACGAAGAAGGAGTGATGCGTCTATGTCTTTGCCAATGATGACCCCTCCGCTTGTACCAACAGACGCTGAATCTCATCCAAACGATGCCGCGTCATTCGATCCGATATCGGTCGATCTTCGAATCGGCGGCATGCATTGTACGGCATGTGCCACGCGGATTGAGAAAGCCGTAGGGCGCCTTCCCGGCGTGAAGCAGGCAGCGGTCAGCTATGCGTCCCGTTCGGCATGGATCGTCTACGAGCCATCGCGATTAAGCGTTAACGATATCGGCAGCGTCATTACGAGGTTAGGTTTTCAATCGTCATCGGAACAGCGGCCTGCTTTCGATCGGCAGGAACGAACGATGCTTTTGCTCAGACTGATTCTCTCCGTATTGATGACCATTCCGCTGCTGTTGCCGATGGCTCATCATATGGAGGCATTATCGTTCATACCCGTCCCTGAACTGTTGATGAACCGCTGGGTGCAGCTTGGGCTTGCTACAATCATCCAGCTGGTTCCTGCTGCTCCGTTCTATTACGGCGCCTACTATGCACTGAGGCAGAAGGCCGCCAATATGGATGTGCTCGTGGCTACAGGAACGACTGCCGCATATTTGTACAGTCATTACATGGTATTTCGCGGCGGCGGACTGCCGGTAGGTGCGGACAGCGCGCTTTATTTCGAGACATCGGCAGTCGTCATAACGGCTGTGCTGTTGGGCAAATGGATAGAAGCCGCTGCGGCAGGCCGCACCGCTTCAGAGCTAGGCAGTCTAGGTGAGCTTCAGCCTGCGATGGCGACAATTCTGCGAGATGGACAGCGGGAAGAGCTTGCATCGGCGCAGTTGAAAGCCGGGGATGAAGTGATCGTTGAACCGGGCCAGCCGTTCCCCGCAGATGGCGTGCTTCAATCTCATTCTGCGGAAGCAGACGAATCGCTGCTGACCGGAGAAAGCAGGCTTGTCGCCAAGCAGCGCGGGGATCGCGTGTATGCCGGTACAATCAATGCGCGAGGTGAAGCGCACGTATATGTGAAGGCAGCCGGTTCCACGACCGCGTTGTCGAGGCTTCATGCAATGATGCGAGAAGCGCTCGCATCGAAGACGTCCGTTCAGCGCAAGGCGGATGCGATTTCCGGTGTTTTCGTACCCGTCATGATTGGTCTGTCTATCGCAACATTCGTCATCAGCATTCTCTGGTGGACCAAAGGGGATGGAGAAGCGGCATTCATTCGAGCGCTGGCTGTTCTGTTAGCCGCTTGCCCTTGCGCGCTTGGCCTCGCCACGCCGTTATCGCTTGCGGCGGCTTCGATCGCCTCGGCGAAGCGGGGCATTGTGTTGAAGCAGGCGGATGCTTTGGAAACAGCCGCGCAGCTGCAGGCGGTTGTGCTGGATAAGACAGGGACGCTCACGGAGGGCCGTGCGCAAGTGACAGCCGTTCACGCCGATACGATGCATCCGGCATCGCTGCTGAGGCTGGCTGCGGCTGCGGAGGAACATGCCTCTCATCCCTATGCTGCCGCGGTTCGAGCGGCTGCTGCACATGCATCGTCTACGAATGCATCGTCTGCGCAATACGTAGCGCAACCATCATCAACCAGTGATAGAGCGAGCCGTACGGAAGGTGGATCGTCGGTTGAATTGGATGGATATACAGTTGCGGTCGGCGGATACGATTATGCGATCAAATATGGCTGGCGCTTGACGGATTCAATTCGGCGTTTCGCAGTCGAGCATGAGCGCAAAGGCGAGACGATCTGGTATGTCGCCGTCGATAACCGCTGCGAAGGGGCTATTGCGCTTGCGGATCCGCTTCGTGCGGATGCGCGGGAAGCGATCGCGATGCTGCGACAGGCAGGCATTCGTCACATTGTGCTTGCCTCAGGCGACCGCGAAGCAGCTGCAGCAGCCGTTGCAACGCGATTGCGAATCCGAGAAGCGCATGCTTCGCTTCGCCCCGAGCAGAAGGTTGCGCTCATTCATTCGCTGCAGAAACGATACGGAGCGGTCGCAATGGTAGGCGACGGATGGAATGACGCCCCCGCGCTGGCCGCTGCAGACGTCGGCTTCGCGATCGGAGGGGGCGCTGATGCAGCGATGGGAGCGGGTCAGCTTGCCTTGCTGCATGGCAGGCTGACCGGCGTTGCCGATACGGTCCGCATTAGCCGTTTGACGATGCGCAATGTGAAGCAAAATCTAGTGCTTGCTTTTGTCTATAACGCAGCCGTTATACCAAGTGCGGCGCTTGGCCAGTTGAAGCCTTGGATGGCTGGGACGGCGATGGCGCTCAGCTCGTTATCGGTTGTCGGCAATGCGATCATCCTTCGATTCCAGCTGCGACGGAAGAAGCGATAAGTCATTTATAGGAGTAGGAAAGGATAGACAAATCGCATGTCCGATGATATAGTTACTTTCGTTCATTCAATTGGATATGCAATCGAGCAGGTGCTCAGCGGAGGAGCGAACATTGCGCTAACCGCACAGCACAATAGGGAAGCCGGTGTAATTCCGGCACGGACCCGCCACTGTAAGAAGCGTTTGGCATGCAGCAGCAGCCAAGCAACCGCACTGACAAGTGTCACTGAGGATCACCTTGGGAAGACGTCAGATTCGGGCTTCAAGTCAGGATACCTGCCTGTCTCGGTCATGCATCTACCTACGTGGGGTTAGGGAAGGTGTTGGATATTCGCTTATTGGCGTAATGCAGCAGCTGGCGATGTGCATCTACTAGATGCTCGCGACAGGTGCAGGGCTGCGTTGACTGAAGCATTTCCGACCCTTGTGTCGGGAATGCTTTTTTATTTTTCTATGATCGAAAGGAAGAGATGACATGAACAAGCAACAAGCACAGCTGCGACAATGGAGGAAGCTAGGTCTTCTTGCAATCGTAATGGTACTTGTGCTGCTCGCCGCATGCGGCAGCAAAGACAGCAAGACGAATGATACTTCGAGCGCTTCGCAGCAGGAACAGTCCGCGGAGCAGAGTAATGACCAGACGACGGAGCCTGCAGCCGAGGAGCCAGGCGCAACGGTATATCCGCTGACGTTGAAGGACGATTCCGGCACGGAAATTACGCTTGAGAAGGCACCGACTCGCATCGTAACGATTTCCCCAAGCGAGACGGAGATTGCATTTTCAATCGGAGCCGGTGACAGCGTGGTCGGAGTCGACGAATACAGCAACTACCCAGAGCAAGCAAGCGCAATCGAGAAGGTTGGCGATATGACGACCAACATCGAGAAGGTAGCCGCTTTGAATCCGGATCTGATTCTTGCATCCGTAACGGCCAATGCTCAGGCGATCGAGCAGCTGCGCGCATTGAAGCTCAATGTATATGCAACAGAGCCGAAGACCTACGATGCCGTCATCGAGAAAATCAAGAACATCGGCGTACTGACGGACAAGCAGCAAGGTGCTGCTGAAGTTACAGACCATATGAGCCAAGTGAAAGCCGATATCGAATCGAAGCTGGCCGGCGCCGAGAAACCAAGCGTATTCATCGAATTCTCGACAGGCTGGACGGTCGGCAAAGGCGAGTTTATGGATGAGCTGGTGACGCTGGCAGGCGGTCAGAACGTTGCGCAGGATAACGGCTGGTTTGAATTCGATGCCGAGCAAATCGTCAAGAGCAACCCGCAAGTCATCGTTTATCCTGCATTAGCGGAGCAGCCGAACGCTATTCTGGAAGGCATCAAAGCCCGTCCAGGCTGGAACGTCATTGACGCAGTGAAGAACAACCGACTCGTCGAGGTGCCGGAGGATCCGCTGTCCCGTGTCGGCCCACGTCTTGCAGATGGACTGCAGGCGCTCGCGAAGGCGATTCACCCGGAACGATTTCAATAACGAATGAGACTGCGATCAGTCTTATATGGAGGAGCAGCCATGCTCCTTCTTGTCGTTTCTATCGGTCTGGCAGTTTCGATCGGTTCAGCGGGCTTATCGCTGTCAGACGTATGGGGCATTCTCATCTACAAAATAACCGGTATCCACCTGCTTGGCGATTGGTCCGACAGTGACGTCGCGATCGTGATGCAGATCCGGCTGTCGCGCGTCATCCTCGCGGTGCTCGTCGGCGCTTGTCTGGCGACAGCCGGCGCAGGCTTCCAAGGGGTGCTGCGCAATCCGCTTGCTGACCCTTATACGCTGGGCGTCGCGTCCGGCTCCTCCGTCGGCGCGGCTTTTCTTATTTTTTTCGGGTTACAATCGCTCATTGGTTTATGGACGATTCCGCTAGTTGCTTTCGTAACCGGCGCTTTGACGTTGTTCGTTGTGTTTGCGCTTGCTCGTTCGAAGGGAGCCATGGCGCTCGAAACGCTTATTCTTGCAGGGGTCATTATACAATCATTCCTCGGCGCGTTCGTGTCGTTCATGGTGTCGATGTCAGAAGGCGTTGTGAATCAGATATTATACTGGCTCATGGGAAGCTTGGCGCTGAGAAGCTGGGAGCATGTATACATGCTGCTGCCATTCTTAATCATTGGCGTGCCGCTCATTGCGCTCTACGCGCATCGGTTGAACCTATTCGCATTCGGCGAGAGGCATGCGGCCCACCTTGGCGTCAACGTTGAGCGGACGAAGCTCATCGTGTTGATCGGTTCAACATTGCTTACCGCTGCTGCGGTATCGGTATCCGGCGTTATTGGTTTCGTTGGTCTAGTAGTGCCGCATCTGCTTCGGCTGCTTGTCGGTCCAGATTATCGTCGACTTATTCCGTTGTCCGCGATTGGCGGCGGCATCTTCGTCCTCTGGGCAGATACGGTTGCACGCATTGCATTATCGCCGCGGGAAATTCAACTCGGCATCGTAACGGCACTAGTCGGTGCTCCGTTCTTCGCATTGCTGCTGTATCGTCACAAGCTGGGAAGCGGTAAAGGAGGCGTATAACGGATGATTGAAGCGAAGCGGGTCAGCTTGGCAATTGAACATTCGACGGTTGTGAATCAGATGACGTTCTCCTTCTCGGAACCGGGGATGTATGGCATTATCGGGCCCAATGGCGCGGGCAAAACATCGCTGCTTAGGCTCATGTCCGGTGCCGAACAGCCTACCTCCGGCAGCATTCTGCTGGAAGGGAAGCCGATCGGCGCATACCCGCGCAAGATGCTGGCAAGAACGATGGCAGTCCTGCAGCAAGGCGGTCTGCCTCCAGTTGGCTTCTCTGTGCGTGATACCGTTGCTATGGGACGCTTCGCGTACCAAGGCTGGTTCGGCGACGAGCCGGACGATCCGACTCCGCTGATCGATTCAGCGCTTGAGCGGATGGGGCTTGCCGAGCTCCAGCATCGTTCACTCGATCGATTGAGCGGCGGCGAACGACAGCGTGCAGCTCTTGCCCAAATCATGGTGCAGAATCCACAGATCATGTTGCTCGATGAACCAACCACTTACCTCGATATCGGCTATCAGCTGCAGCTGCTCGAGACGGTGCTGGAATGGCAGCGCGAGCGGGGCATGATCGTAGTGGCGGTGCTTCATGACTTGAATCTGGCGTCCTTATATTGCGATCGGTTGATCGTTATGAAAGAGGGCGCCTTATATGCTTCCGGCAATCCGAGAGATGTCATCACGAAGGAGCTGGTCCGCGATGTGTACAACGCGGAAGCGGAAGTGATTTACTCAGAAGAAGGCGGTCCTCCGCAAATTGTGCTGCATCGAGAAGGATATTGGGCGAAGAAACATTCTTCATCGGATCAAGTTCCATTCATGCAGCCGATCGGACGATGAGCATTAAAATTAGAGCGAACGGGAGAGTGCAATAACATGACGGGAAATCTAGACAAGGAACTGCAATTGCACAGCAGGCTGACAGAAGTAATCGGGAACATCGAACCGCTGGACGAGTCTGCTATGCTGCGCGCAGAGCACCATTTGCTTAACTTGACCAAACCGCCGGGCAGTCTTGGCAAACTCGAGGATATTGCAACTCAGATTTCGGGTATTACAGGCGAGCTGTATCCGGACTTGTCACGCAAGGCCATTATCGTCATGGCTGGTGACCATGGCGTATGCGAAGAAGGCGTAAGCGCCTTCCCGGCCGAAGTAACCCCGCAGATGGTGTTGAACTTCCTGTCAGGCGGCGCAGCGGTTAACGTTCTGGCTAGACAAGCTGGCGCAGACGTGCGCTGCGTCGATATCGGCGTCAATGCCGATCTGAGCCATCCGCAATTGATCAGCCGCAAGCTTATGCACGGTACGAACAATATGGCCCAAGGTCCTGCGATGACGCGAGAGACCGCGCTTGAGGCTGTTCTTGTTGGAATAGAGGTCGTCGATCAGCTGTGGCAGGACGGTTATCGGATGTTCGCAACGGGCGATATGGGCATCGGCAATACAACAGCGAGCTCTGCGGTATTGTCCGTGTTGACGGGCGGGTCTCCGGAGGAAGCTGCAGGACGCGGAACGGGCATTAACGATGAGCGGCTTAAACACAAAATGGCGGTCATTCGTCGTGCAATCGAGACGAATCAGCCGGATGCTTCCGATCCAATCGATGTGCTAAGCAAAGTGGGCGGCCTCGAAATCGCGGGTCTTGCAGGCGTTATTATTGGCGCTGCAGCGCGCAGATGTCCGGTCGTTATCGATGGATTCATTTCCTCGGCGGCAGCGCTTATTGCTGCATCGCTGTGCAAGGATTCCGTACCCTATATGATCGGCTCCCACTTGTCGAACGAGCGGGCGCATGGTCAGCTCCTTCAACATATCGGACTTTCGCCGGTTATTCATCTGTCCATGAGGCTTGGCGAAGGAACGGGCGCAGCGTTGTGCTTCCACTTCATCGAGGCGGCACAGCGGATTATGAGTGAGATGGCGACGTTCGACAGCGCTGGTGTATCACGCGGGTAGCCTATTACAGGGGGATTCAGCATGGCAGCATTGATTACAGGCGGCGCGCGCAGCGGCAAAAGCTCGTTCGCTGAGCAATATGCAGCGAAGCTCGCAGATCGCGGGATCTACGTCGCAACCGCAGCAATTGGCGATGAGGAGATGCAAGAGCGAATTGAGCGGCATCGGAAGCAACGTCAGGAAGGCGCCTTCCAATGGCATACGATTGAAGAAACGATGGCGCTTTCGGAACGGCTGCGCGCTTTGAACGATCTTGGAGACGAAATGGTCAGCGGCGGAAGCAAACCGCTTGTCGTTCTTGTGGACTGTCTAACGTTGTGGTTGACGAATACATTGCTCGCGTATGAGCACGATTCGGTGGAGCGGCTGGAAAGGGAGGTTGATCGATTAGTTAAAGCGATTGCCGACTATCGTCATCCGCTGCTTCTTGTCACGAATGAGGTTGGCAGCGGCATCGTGCCGGCGTATCCGCTCGGCCGGACGTTCCGCGATGCGGCGGGACGAATGAATCGCACAATCGCTGAAGTATGCGATCGGACGTTTCTTGTCGTCAGCGGCATCCCGGTTGACTTAAGCCGGATCGCTGTGTCGCTGGACGACCTGTGATCGGCATTGTGTACAGCTGGCCCGAGCTGCTGCTGATGAGCGCGGCAGCGGTTATCGTCGATTTGCTCGTCGGCGATCCGAAATGGCCGACGCATCCGGTCATTCGAATCGGCCAGTGGATCCGCTGGCTGGAGAATCGGCTTCGCCGCGGCGTTCATGCTGATGCTAAGCCTTCCGTGCTTAAGCTGAGAGGAATCGTATTAACGGCTTCGACTGTGTTATTAGCTTGGTTTGCAATGGTATTGATCGTCGTCGCTGCGGATGCGATTCACCGCTGGCTGGGCTACGCGGTTAGCATTTGGTTTATTTCGACGACCATCGCCGTGAAAGGGTTGAAGGATGCGGCTATGCTCGTCTATCGTCCGCTGATCGAAGGCAACCTGCCGGAAGCGCGCAAATATGTCGGTTATATCGTAAGCCGCGACACCGATCATATCGATGAACCGGATGCGGCAAGAGCTGCGGTGGAAACCGTTGCCGAGAATACGGTTGACGCGTTCTTGTCCCCGCTTCTATTCGCTCTACTTGGCGGTGCGCCTCTCGCCATGGCGTATCGTGCTGCGAATACGCTCGATTCGATGGTTGGTTATCGGAATGAGAAATATCGATATCTTGGATGGTGCTCGGCGAGATTCGATGACGTGCTGAACTATATCCCTGCGAGACTTAGTTCGCTGTTGATGCCGCTGTCGGCCATGCTTGTTCCCGGTATGTCAGCGGTGCGTTCGATTCGAGCCGTATTGAAGTTTGCAAGACGCCATCCCAGCCCGAACAGCGGCATCCCCGAATCGGCGGCTGCAGGCGCGCTCGGGATTGAGCTTGGCGGCATAAACCGTTATTTCGGGCAGGACAGCGAACGAGCACGGCTTGGTTGGCCGCTGCGATCTCTAACGGCGAGTGATATTGTGCGAACCGTTAGGCTTTTATATGTGACGACGATGCTTACATGGATAGGAGTTATCGGGTTATGGTGGGCCGTACGATAAGAAACAGCTGGAATGGAGTGGCAGCAGCCGTTCAGTTGCTGACGCGCATCCCGCTGCCGATTCAAGTCCCTTTTGATCCGCCGACACTGGCACGCAGTTTGATTGCGTTTCCTATAGCCGGCGGCCTTATCGGACTGCTGACGAGCGGTGCCGCATCGCTGCTTGATTGGCTGAATATGCCATTGCTTGCTGCTGCGCTGGCGCTCGGCTGGTGGATCGCGTTGACAGGCGGGCTGCATTTGGACGGCTGGATGGATACGGCGGACGGTGTACTGAGCGGCAGGCCGAGAGAGCAAATGCTCGACATTATGAAGGACAGTCGAGTCGGCGCGATGGGAGTTATTGCGGCCGTTGTGCTGCTGCTCGTTAAATTTGCGGCACTCGTCACACTGTTCGAACGGACGGATTCGTCTATTGCATGGATGATGCTGGCGATCGGACCGGTATGGAGCCGTTGGTGGATGACGGCAGCGATCGCGATGTGGCCGAATGCAAGAGAAGGCGGCATGGGAGCGATGTTTCGCGCTGCGAAGCTTCGTCATGTGCTGGGGGCCGCGATTGCGGCAGCTTTGATATCAGTTCTGTTGTTATGCAGTGCTGGTTTGGATGGAACGAAAGTGTGGATAACCATGATCGTCATCGCTGCTGCTGCAGCACTGACGGGGACTGCTTTGGCTGTATGGTTGAACGGCAAGCTAGGCGGTTTGACCGGTGATACGTATGGCGCCATGAATGAAGCGGCGGAGGCGGCTTGTCTAGTCGCGGTCTGCGTATTAAGCAAAGTGTGGCTGTTCTAGACTGAACAGTAATCCGAATGCCATTTGTACTTAAGAATGTCGCAGGGAGTGGATCGAATGTTGGAGCGATATGGACATGGCGGCGATCTAGTGACGGCTGCAGGTTTGTTCGGCATCGCTGCAGACCAGTTCGTCGATTTCAGCTCGAATATGAACCCGTTCGGGCCGCCACCAGTTGTCCAGCAAGTGCTGGAGACTAAGTGGCGTGAACTCGATCAATATCCGGATCCCGCTGTTCGCGGGCTCCGAAGCAAGCTTGCAGCGAGGCATGGGATAGGCTCGGACAATGTCTTATGCGGCAACGGTGCAGCTGAGCTCATCGATCTGGCGATCCGTGCGCTGCGGCCGAATCAAGGCGTTGGGCTCGCTGTTCCGTGCTTCGGTGAATATACAGATGCCGCTCACAAGTATGGCGGAAGCATCGTGAAAGTTCCAATGTTAGAAGAGGAATCGTTCCGCTTATCCGCGAAGCGCGTGTTGGAAGCGGCAGCAGGCCATGATCGTCCCGGAATCTGGATGCTTGGTTCTCCGAACAATCCGACCGGCATGACCGTGGAGCGAGAATTGGTGCTGAAGCTGCTCGACACGGGAGCCTTCGTTGTGATCGACGAGGCTTTTCTTGATTTCGTCCCTCATGAAGAGGCTGTTACGCTGGTGCAGGAGGCGGTGAGGCGGCCGAATCTGTTGGTCATTCGCTCGATGACGAAGTTTTATGCGATTCCGGGGATTCGGCTTGGCTATGCGGCGGGCTCCGCTGAAACAATTGCCAAGATGCGCGCCTTGCAGACGCCGTGGAGCGTCAACTCGCTTGCCCAATGGATCGGAGAAGCGGTGCTGGACGAAGAGACGTATGCGAAGCGTACGCGGAACTGGCTTGCCGAAGAAAGGCAATGGTTGACGGGTGCACTAGAAGGTCTAGGCTGCAAAGTGTTCGATAGCGTAACGAATTATTTGCTCTTGAAGCTGCCGGAGCCATGTTCGCTCGAAGCAGCCGAGCTGCAGAAGATGATGGGGCAGCGCGGGGTATTGATTCGAGATGCATCGCATTTTGAAGGATTGAATGGACGGTTCATTCGTGTCGCGGTTAAGCTTCGAGGCCACAATGAGAGGCTTATTCAAGCTTTGTCTGAATGTTTGCGGCAGCGTTGATCCACGGACTGGAATCGAGGTGACAATTACAGATGCAGCCATTTCGTTCGAATTCGGCCTTCCGCTCCGAATATTGGCAGGATGTCACAGCGAGGCTGTCGGGAGACCGAGACGGAGATCGAATAACGGTCGTTACGCCTGTTCAGCTTCGAACGTTGAGCAACGCTGTTTTTAAAGGCGGCTTCTCGTCAGCCGATAGACTCGTGAATTGGAAGGTGCCGCTTGATTATAACGGCGTCGATCCACAAGAGGAAATTGCTTCGCAGCTTCCTAGGTGGGGATTAGAGCTGAAGCGATCCGTTGTCCTTATGACAGCGGCCAAGCTTACGCATGCCTCAGTCGAGGAAATCGCGGACAGTCATTTCAAGCTGATTTGCATCACAACCTCCGGTACTCGCAACGCAGCACGCGCCGGCAGCGACAGGACGGTATATCCAGCATGGCGTGCTGGAACGATTAACACGATGCTGCTCTTCGACGGGCAAATGACAGATGCAGCAATGGTCAATGCGCTCATGACGGCGACGGAAGCCAAAGCAGCCGCCTTACAGGATATCGGCTTACGCGATGCGGATAACGGCCTAATCGCTACAGGTACGTCAACGGATGCTGTTATTTTAGGGGTGAGCGGCAGCTCTGCCTACGGCGCCGTTCACGAATATGCCGGCACGGCGACAGAGCTAGGCGCGGCTATCGGAAGGTTGGTCTATCATACAGTCTGCGAGTCGGTGACGACGCAGCATGAGGAGTAACCGAATAGGCGAGGCTTTACTGTTGATCCACAAGAGAGGTGCAAATTTCTCTGTGGATTTTTTTGATGCGAAATTAGAGATGCAGGTGAAAGAGGTGTCGGTTAGCATAGAAACTTTTTCTAGCCTCGTAACGTTATAGCCGGCAATGTCTATGCTTCCATATTTCAATCTTTAGATTCGATTTATTTGGAGAGCGCAGGCGTATTTCTAAAGCTGACGGATAGCAAGGCGATCGAAACATTCCAGTCGTTCTTGCAAGGGACGGAATACTTGAACATAACGCCTGCGAAATTGCAGTATGGAGAGCCGGTTCATCTGAAAGGTCATCAGCCAAACTTCCCCCCGTCTTCGGGGGTCTATGTGTTCTGGATTCCAGAACGCGAAACGTACACATCATCATCTCCTTCCAATAAGGAGACGACGGCACCATATCCTTACGATTCGGCTTTGCTTCTGCATGAAGGCAAACAGCAATTCGGCTACTATGATCTAACCTTTCTTCTGCCTGCGATGGCCAAGGCTGCCGATGGCAGCATGAAGCGTTTAGGGAGCAAGGGAAGACTTTATGTGGCAGTTTGGCAGGGTCAAAGAGGAAAGTATAACTATGATAGGTTAGAGCTGCTGCCTGCGAGTAAGCCATTCTTGTCAGTGAATGGTGTTCCGACGGAGAGCGAGGATTTGAGGCCATTGTTAAGGGATGGGCGAGCGTATATTCCGCTGCGTTCGGTGGCGAAGCTTGCGGGACAATCCATCGCTTGGGATGCATCCACGTGGAGCGTTCTGATTCGCTCCAATCCTCCGAAACAATCAAAGGCGACGTATTCGTACCCGCAACTATGGATTGATAACAAGCTTGCATCGCCTGAGCTGCAGCCGATTCTGCTTGGAGGGCTGACTTATGTGCCAATTCGAGCGCTTACCGCTGCTTTAGGCATCTCAGTGGCGTGGGATCGCGAGCGCCGAAGCGTTCTGATTGATCTTTAGCTTCAGTTAAGTAATTTGCAGACAGTTTATCTACAGAAGCAAACAGGAGCTATCCTTCCACGATCAATGAGAGGATAGCTCTTTGCTTTGATTAGGTCAGTTGGTCCCCGCGCAGGCCATTCCATTAAACGCAACGGGACCGATCAAGAACAGATCTTCGGTTCCGGGCGGGGAGGCCGATGTAATAAACAGGGAGTACCGAATCTGGCCTGCGGCGACGAGATTCGCATCAGGGAAGTCGCAAGCCGTGATGGAGATCGGGGAAACGGTCAGATTGTCGGTCCCGGAATTAAAGGACATTTGATAGATCAACGATCCGGAAGTAGACGTTCCGTCCCCATTGCGGACAATGAATAGTTTGACGTCCGGCGGAGGCGTTTTGATCCCTGCTGGGCGGAGAACCGTAACGGTACCCGATAACCAGACACGTACATCGGATTGATTGGGAGTCCCTACGACTGCAAACGTCTGAATTCCAAGGTCTCCTACGAATAGGGCGCTGCTATTGTTGATTTCCTCGCCATCTTCGATCGCGATGGAAATATGCTCGGACATGCGCATGTCAATAAATTGAATAGTCAAAACGGGGGTTCACCCCTCTCGATAAATGTTCAAACGATTAGTTCGATCCTGCAACGGCCATACCATTGAACGCGACAGGACCTTGAATATACAAGCCGCTAACCTCTTCGAGCGTAAAGGCAATGATGAATAGCGAGTAGCGGATTTGGCCTTGATTGACGACAGACGATGTGGGGAAGTCGCTTGCTGTGATGGAGATCGGATAAGATGTGAATTGCAGGGTTCCTATTCGATAGAACATTTCGTAGATCATGGTCCCTGAATCGGCAGTCCCGTCGCCATCGCGGGTAATGAATAGCCGAAGGGAAGGGGTTCCACCTACTACATTGGCTGGTCGCAGGATGTTCACGACGCCGGACAGCCATACCCTAACGTTTGATTGATTAGCTGTGCCAACGACAGGCAGTGTTTGTACACCGAGATCTCCGATGAAGAGGGCATCGTCCTTATCAATCGCAATGGGAGGCACTACGACGTTAGACATGTGCTCCGATAAGCGCACATCAAGAAATTGTATCGTCAAGCGCTGCACTCCTTTTTGGTATACAAGGTACTCGGAATGATAGATTCTGCGAGGGGGTTTGTCCTATCCGATCAAAATAAGGCACTCTAGTTCGTGGATACTGGATAATAGGGGACCCATGTATAAAACGAAACCTCCCGTCCTGACGAATAACGTCATAGGCGGGAGGTTTGTTTGTTTCATCATTAATCCGCTAGTCCGAGCAGCTTAAGGGTCGCATCATCGACGACGATTGGTTCTGTAGGGACGTCATTAAGATTGAAGCTGTGAATTAGCTCGCTTGCCGCAATAGGTTCGGCACGATCATGCAAGCCGCTCCATGCCGCAAGCGCGCCAACGATAAGCTCTGGCGGCAGCATACGCTCGCGAATGGAAGCAAGAGAGATGGCGCCATGCCGCTTGGCCAGACGATTGCCGTCAGTACCTAACAGAAGCGGGACATGCGCGAAGCGTGGCGGCGTCAGACCGAGCGCTTCATATAACAGCAGTTGACGCGGTGTCGAATCAAGCAGGTCGTAGCCGCGCAGCACATCGGTTATGCCCATCGCAGCATCGTCGATGACGACAGCTAGCTGATAGCTGATGATGCCGTCGGCTCGCCTTACGACGAAATCGCCGCCAGCGCCTGCTGCGAAGGCTTGCGGACCGGCTGCTTCATCTATATAGTGAACCGGATGATCCGGCATCGCAAAACGAAGCGAAGGCTGTTTCGCCGCTGCGCGTTCCTCGCGTTCCGATGCAGAGAAATGCCGGCACAGCCCTGGATAGGCGGGGCCTTCTGATGAGAGGCCATGCGGTGCGCTGGCAATTGCTTGAAGCTCAGCGCGGCTGCAGAAGCAAGGGTACAGCTTACCCTGCTCGAGAAGATGCGAAAGCGCAGATTCATAGCTATCTTCGCGTTCGCTCTGTACATAAGGGGCGAACGGTCCTCCGATATCGGGGCCTTCATCCCAATCAAGCCCAAGCCAGCGCAGATCGCTTAGCGCCTGCTCGGCGTAATGTGGCTTCGAGCGCGGCTTATCGATATCTTCGATGCGCAGGATAAACTGGCCGCCAGCGCTCCTTATTTGCAGCCAGGAGAGCAGGGCGGTCCGTGCGTTGCCGATATGCATCAGTCCGGAAGGCGTCGGTGCGAATCTTCCGCGTTTCATCAAGCCTGTCACCTCCATTGCGAAGCAAGCATTTTATACGAATGAGTTAATAAGTTAAGTACAAATAGACAAGCCATATTCTAGCACGGTCGATATTTTCGAAGCAACTGAAGGGATGCTTTGCAGGCGCACTGGGACAATGATTGACCAATGCTACGATGGACATGGTACAATAGATCATATTTTGGTGAACATTGGAGTCTGGAGGTTGAAGGAATGCTGTCGATTATCGCCGTGACGAAGCAGCAGGAGAAGCTGGTCAATTTGACGATGGACGATATCCGCGCGAATAGCGGCGATTACGAATGGTATTGGGTCGATTTTGACCAGCCGACGGAGGACGAGATTGAGCTGTTGACGTCCTGGTTCCATTTTCACCCGCTGGCGATTGAAGATTGTCTTCATCGATTGCAGCGTCCGAAGATGGACCATTACGGGGATACGCATTTCTTCGTATTGCATGCGCTGCAACCGGAATCGCTCTTCGTTCATGAAGTGAATTTGTTTCTGAACGCGAATTTCGTCGTGACGTTCCATACGCATCAGTCGCCTGAAGTTCGCGCTGCCATGGATAAAGTGCTGGCTGCATCCGCTGCGGATGAGAAGCGTTTGAAGCCGCTGCATGCGGCGTATCATCTGATGGACGAGCTCGTTGACCGCTATTTCCCTGCTGTCTATGCAATAGATGACCATCTCGCGGAGCGGGAAATCGAGAACTCCGAACGTTCGGGCACAGCGCTGCTGGATGCGCTGTTCGGAATTCGCTCAAGATTGCTGCACCTTCGCAAGACGATCAATCCGATGCGGGATTTGCTCTATCGGATTCTAAGCTCGGATCGCATTGACGAGCTGCAGGAGCAGCGCGCCTTCTTCGCAGACGTACACGACCATCTGCTGAAGCTGTCGGAGATGATCGATGCCAGCCGCGAGATGACGGCCGATCTTCGCGACAGCTACATGTCCTATAGTTCGAACCGCATGAATTCGATCATGAAAACGCTCACGGTCATTACGACGATCTTCATGCCGCTTACGTTCATTGCCGGCATATACGGGATGAACTTTGATCATATGCCCGAGCTGCATTGGCGTACTGGTTATGCAGACGTCCTGATTGTAATGGCGGTGCTTGGCTTACTTATGTATTTATGGTTTAAACGGAAAGGCTGGTTCGATTAATCGAGAATCGGAAGTTATACAAACTATCGGGTGCCGGAGGAGAAGTTGGATGAAGAAAATCCGTATTGCGACTAAAGCGATCATCCGCAGGGATGGACAAATCTTGCTTATTAAGTTCAAGAGCAGCGAACGCGGCATTCATTACGGCTTTCCAGGCGGAGGACAAGAGCATGGGGAAACGCTCGAAGCCTCTATTATTCGAGAATGTTTAGAGGAAATCGGGCAGGATGTGCAGCCGCTGGCGCTCGTCCATGTCCGCGAATTTATCGGGCGCAATCAAGCGCCGTCCACGATGTACAATGAATTCCATCAAGTGGAATGCTATTTCGAATGCAAGCTGCTGTCGGATCGGCCTTATGATACGGCAACGGTACCTGATGCGCATCAGATCGGCGTTGAATGGATTGACATCGACAAACTTCCAACGCTTAATCTTGTACCGCAAACGGTTGGACAAGTCATTGCATCGGGCCAACTGACACCTGTGTATCTGGGCGATGTCAATTGATGGCTGACAGTATGGAGACGCAGCAAGAACATTCGAGTTCGAATAATGAGGCTGGCACAAGCGGGAGAAAAGGCCGGGCGGCTTGGGTCGCAGCGGTCGTGTTGATCGCGGCGGCTTTGTCGTTCGGGGCAGCGGGCATTGCGATCTGGTTAACGGCTGCACAGACCGATAATCATGGGACTAACGGGAAGCCGGCTTATGATGGCTATACTTATGTTCGACAAGAAGCCGAAGGCGTTGTGATGCATGCGCTTGTCACCGAACCGAGTAAAGTGACGCTAGAAGCGGTGCGCGGCAACGTGGCTGGAACGCCTTATTATGGCGTGAACGGCGGTTTCTTCTACAACGGAATGCTGCTCAGTATGGCGATCATTAATGATCAGCCGGTCGGCGGCAAGCCTCAAACGTACGGTTCAGGCTACAGCAATGTGAAATTTGCACGGGGAACGCTTGTATGGGATGGGGCAACGGATCAACTGAGCGTGCAGGTCGTGTCCAATGCGGACGAGTTGAAAGTAACGGATCGTGCACATTATTGGGCGCAGGGCGGCATTAGCATGCGTCCATTGGATGATGCCGGCTGGCGTCAGCAAGCGGATGCGGAGCAGGCACCGTTCCCAGATGATGATCGGCTGCGGACAGCGGCTGCGTATGATAAGGATGGTAAGCTGTATCTCATCGTCTCGCAGACGAAGACGACGCTTGCGACATTCAGACAAGCGATTATCGAGGCGTACGGCGAGATGGAGGACGGTATTTTCCTAGATGGGGACGGTTCTTCGCAGCTGCGGGCGTTCGAGGCCACACTGCCTGGAGACGGCAGACAAGTGGAACAGATGATTCGATTGAAAAATCCTGGTGAGAACCGGTAGCGATATAGGAAAAGCGCGTGTAAAACTGTAGTTAAGTCGCTACGAGTTTTATCTTGAATAGATGAAATGGTTAACAGCAAGCGTGTAAGGAAGAAAGGACAGGTATGTGTGAGACGTTTACCGAAATTACCGATCGACGAGGCGATTCCAGCGCTGCTCCAGGCGATGGCTGAAAGCACGAATGCGGTGCTGGTTGCACCGCCGGGGGCAGGCAAGACGACGCGCGTCCCGCTCGCATTGTTGGACGAAGCGTGGCTCAGTGGCGGCAAAATCATTATGCTGGAGCCTCGCAGGCTGGCAGCGCGTTCGGCGGCGGCGCATATGGCATCGCTATTAGGCGAGAAGACGGGCGAGACAGTCGGTTATCGCGTGCGGCTCGATACGAAAGTCAGCGCAGCGACTCGAATTGAAGTTGTGACCGAGGGTGTACTGACACGCATGCTGCAGAGTGATCCTTCACTTGACGGCGTTGCGGCGATCCTGTTCGATGAGTTTCATGAACGGCATCTGCATGGCGACCTTGGCTTAGCGCTTTGTTTGCAGGCGCAGTCGCTGCTGCGGGAAGATCTTCGATTGCTAGTCATGTCGGCAACGCTTGAAGCAGCGCCGGTAGCTCGACTGCTCGGCGATGCGCCAGTCATCGAGAGTCAAGGCCGGGCCTATCCAGTCGAGACTATATATGCAGACCGACAGGCTGGATTCGGATCGGGAGCACTCTGGCGGGGAGACTCGATTGAAGAGCGGACTTCTCGCGCTGTGCTGCGAGCGCTGTCGGAGCATGAGGGAGATGTGCTCGTCTTCCTGCCAGGCATGCGGGAGATGCGTCGAGTGGAGATGCAGCTTCGTCAGCAGGGCGTTGGCCGCGGCATGCATGACTCGGTAGATATGGTGCTGCTTCATGGCAGCATGCCGCTGGAGGAGCAGGGACAGGCAGTTGCGCCAAGTCTAGAGGGACGCCGCAAAATCGTGCTCGCAACGTCGATCGCTGAGTCGTCGATTACGGTCGAAGGCGTCCGCGTCGTCATTGACAGCGGCATGATGCGAGTGCCGCGATTCTCGCCGCGCACCGGCATGACGAGGCTGGAGACGGTGCCGGTGTCGGCGCCGTCGGCCGATCAGCGGCGCGGACGCGCAGGGCGCGTTGCGCCAGGCGTCTGCTACCGGCTGTGGGCGGAGCAGGAGCAATTGATGCTCGCGCCGCGCAGCACGCCGGAGCTGCTCGAAGCGGATCTTGCGCCGCTGGCGCTCGAGCTCGCCGCTTGGGGCGTCAGCGCGCCAAGCGAACTGGC
>NZ_BTCK01000066.1:0-26610 GCF_033239625.1 Paenibacillus sp. CCS19 | reverse complement strand
CCTAATGTTACATGAAGCAGGCATCCAAGGGTCCGACGATAATTAAGTGTGGGTGAGCCCCACATAAACCGCTAACTCCAACGCCGAAAGCACCATAAGTGTGTCTCAGCCCCGCCTAATGTTATATGAAGCAGGCATCCAAGGGTCCGACGATAAATGAAGTGTGGGAGCCCCCGCTAAAACATCCAACTCCAATGCCGGAAACGAAAATAAGTGTGGCTAAGCCACACTTATTCCGTTCAAGCTGCTTCGATTAACGATCAACTAACGTTCTCACGACGTCCAAACTACCTTACGTTCTCGCTGTTGAACACGCGCAGGAACGACTTCGGAATGCCTGCCTCGAAGCGCATCAGCTTGTCCGTCTTCGGGTGCAGGAACTCGAGCGACTTGGCATGCAGACCTAGCCGGCCGATCGAGCGGGAACGAGAGCCGTATTTCTTGTCTCCGGCGATTGGATGACCGATATCCTGCATATGGACGCGGATCTGATTCTTGCGCCCGGTCTCGAGCTGAACCTCCAGCAGAGAGAAGTTACGGCTCGTCTGCAGCGTCTTATAGTGTGTGACAGCATGCAAGCCGTCGCCAGGGCGATGGCTGGAGTACATCTTCAGCGTACTGCTCTCCAGCAGCCAGGACGTAATGGTGCCGCTCGGTTTCCGTACTAAACCGTCGACGAGGGCGACGTATGCGCGTTCCTTCACCCGTTCTTGCCATTCGTTCTGCAGCGTCTGCTGTGCAGCCTCGTTCTTCGCGAACATCATAATGCCCGAAGTATCGCGGTCGAGCCGGTGCACAATGAATATCCGGTTCTTCGGATCTTGGCTGCGGACATGCGCCATCAATTGACGATAAGCGGTGATCTCTTGGTCATTATCTTTGTCCGCGGAGATGGACAGCAAGCCTGCGTCCTTGATAACGATGATGATATCGTCATCTTCATGAACGATCGTAAGCCCAGCAAGCGGCGGACTTTCGACGATCCGCTCTTTGCTGACGGCTACTTTATCTCCAGCCTTAAGCTCATGGTTGTAGGCCGTTACTGAGGTACCGTTCACAGAGATTTGGCCGCGTGCCAGCATCGACTTGATGGCATTGCGCCCGCTGCCGGTTACAGCCTCGAGCAGGAATGGCAGCAGTGTCGTCGCTTCCTTGACCTCATAAGTGCGAGGAGCGGGCTTGGCTGTCGATGCAGCGCTGGCAGCAGAAGCAGCAGATGTTCTTGCGCTAGGCTTCCCGAACGGCTTTCTTGTACTCGTGTTCTGCGCTGGCTTCCCTTGCGGCGTTCTGCCAGTTCCGCTCTGCGGCGGCTTCGCGCTTCCGCCGCGGCTGCCGCTAGGGCGATTCGATCCTCCCGGCGATGCGCCGAACGGGCGCTTGGCGGGACGTTGACGGTTGTTCATTTTGATGACAATCCTCCTAATATAACGACACGTGTTACGGACAATCGCGTGCATTTTATATCAGTATACCAAAATGCAATACAAACGAGCCAATAAGAATGGGCGCGAAACCGTTCTCAGGCCGCTATAATAGGAACCAGTACACCAGATGATCAGGTGTCATGAGCTGAAGGGAACGTATGATTTCGCTTGCGGCAGGGATTTGTTTTGTCCTAAATGCAAACGTTTGCGCAGTTTTTCACCGACTTTAGTCGAGGTGCTTCCTTATCCTTAAGCTGGTAGGTACTCGGGGTGAAATGTGCTACAATATCGGAAAATAGATAGAGAAATCGGCGCGTCGACTGCCGATTGGACCCATCCCGATAGGAGGCATCATTCATATGACTGAATACAAGCTGGTTGCACTGGATATGGACGGCACCACACTGAACGACAGACATGAGGTTAGCGAGACGACGGCCTATTGGATGAAGCAAGCAATGGATGCTGGCGTTACGGTCTGCTTCTCGACTGGCCGTGGGCATCGCGAGGTATTGTCATACACGGAGCAGCTCGGCATGATGCATGTACCGATGGTTACGGTTAATGGAGGCGAGATTTGGTCTCGGCCGCATGTGCTGCATAAGCGAGAACTGTTGGATCCGCGCACCGTACGCAGCCTGCATCAACTTGCGATGAAATATGGCGTGTGGTTCTGGGCGTATACAACCAATGGCGAGGTCTATAACAAGGCGAAATGGCTGGAACCTGCAGATGCTTATGCGGCACATCATTGGCTCAAGTTCGGCTACAACACGGAAGATGATTCGGTGCGAGAAGCGATCCTTCAAGAGGCTGCAAGCTGGGGAACGCTGGAGATTACGAACTCCTCCCCTTGGAACCTGGAGATGAACCCGCTTGGCGTATCGAAGGCATCGGCGCTTCAGGAGCTGTGTACCATGCTAGGAATCGATATGTCGCAGACGGTTGCGGTCGGAGACAGCCTCAACGATATTGCAGCGATTCGCGCAGCCGGTCTTGGCGTCGCGATGGGCAATGCGCAGGACGAAGTGAAGCAGGCGGCTGATGTCGTCACCTTCTCGAATAACGAGCATGGCGTTGCCGAAGTGCTGCGCAAATATGTGTTGAAGGCTGAGGTGCCGTTATGGTCCTAGAGACAATTGGCTGGATACTCGTCATTGCGTTGTTCCTGGTCGGCATGGCAGGCGCGGTATTCCCGATTCTGCCGGGCGTAGTGGCTATCTACGTTGCATTCTTCGTATACGGGTTGTGCATCAGCTTCTCGCCATTCGGCATTTGGTTCTGGCTGATTCAGACGGTGATCTTAATCGTGTTGTTCGTAGCGGATTACGCGGTTAATGCCTGGGGCGTCAAGAAGTTCGGCGGCTCTCGCGCTTCGATCGTCGGCAGTACAGTCGGCGTTATTATCGGACCGTTCGTCATTCCGGCGTTTGGTCTGATCATTGGGCCATTCCTTGGCGCATTGCTAGGCGAGTTGTACGCGGGCTCCGACATGAATAAGTCGCTTAAGGTAGGTTACGGTTCCGTCGTTGGATTGTTCACAAGCACCGTCGTTAAGTTTATCCTTCAGCTCATCATGATCATCCTGTTCTTCATCTGGCTCATTTAACGAAGAGGAGTGTTGTCATTATGGTCAAAGTAACGGTATGGAACGAATATTTGCATGAGCATGTTCACGAGGAAGTTCGTCAGGTTTATCCAGATGGCATTCACCAAGCGTTGGCGAAGGGCATTCAGAACGAGTCGATCGAAGTTCGGACGGCTACTTTGGAGCAGCCTGAGCATGGTTTGACGCAGGAAGTGCTTGCGGATACGGACGTGTTGATCTGGTGGGGACACATGGGTCACGACCGCGTGGAAGATTACATCGTGGAGCGTGTGCACCAACGCGTCATGGAGGGCATGGGGCTGATCGTTCTGCACTCGGGCCACTTCTCCAAGATTTTCAAGAAACTGATGGGCACCGGCTGCGATCTCAAATGGCGCGAAGCAGGCGAGAAGGAGCGCATCTGGGTCGTCAATCCTGCGCATCCGATTGCAGCAGGCCTGCCGGAGTACATCACGCTGGAGCATGAGGAAATGTACGGCGAGCACTTCGATATTCCAGCGCCGGATGAGCTCGTGTTCGTCAGTTGGTTCGAGGGCGGCGAAGTGTTCCGGAGCGGCTGCACGTTCTATCGCGGTCAGGGCAAAATCTTCTACTTCCGTCCAGGCCATGAGACATATCCGACGTATTACAACCCGCAAGTGCTGCAAGTGATTCGCAACGCCGTTCAATGGGCAGCGCCTTCGCTCGCGGCGGCGCCGGTACGCGGCAACCATCAGCCGCTTGAACCGATCGGCGGCAAGGGCCAATAACAATTTGTTTTTCGAGTATTCTTATGTGGTAAAATAAAATAACGGTTATTTACATGCAGAAGCAATGACGGCACTGTTCGTCCATCGGCTTCCGGCGTTCAATGCCGGAGCTGAAGGATGGATAGTGCCTTTGCTGCATCTACGCATGTTCAAGCAATGATGGAGAGGACGAAATCGGACGTTATGCTTAAGAAGGAATCATTAATTAAAGGGACGATCATTCTAGCAGCGGCGGCGCTCGTCGCACGCGTGCTCGGCATCTTCCAGCGGGTCCCGCTCGACTACATGATGGGGACGGGCGGCGGTGCCGCGCTGGGTCTTGCCAACACGGTGTACATGTGGCTGCTTATCATCGCAACAGGGGGGATTCCGAGTGCAATCAGCAAGATGGTGTCGGAACGCCATGCGCTAGGCAAGGCTGGCGAAGCGCAGCGGATTTATAAGGCAGCGCTTCTATTCGGCGTTATTACCGGCGCAGCGATGGCGCTTCTGCTGTACGTGATCGCCCCTTGGTACACGAAGCATGTAGCAAAGCTTCCGCTGGCAGACGCATCGATTCAGGCAATTGCGCCAGCGCTGCTGTTGTTCCCGACCATTGCGATGATGCGCGGCTACTTCCAAGGCCGACAGCTGATGGCGGCGGGCGGTATCTCCCAGATCATTGAGCAAATTCTTCGCGTGCTCGTTGGCGTTGGACTAGCGGTTGCCGTTGTAGCGGCAGGCTGGGGAGACCGCTGGATTGCGGCGGCCGCATCGTTCGGCAGCTTCATCGGGGGCATCGGCGCATTGTGCGTCATGATCTGGTACGGGCGCAAGCTTGGCAGACAGGATGCTGCTGAGGTTCGTGCAGGCCGCCTGCGATTCGAACGTTCGAATCTGTCGTTCAAGTCGATCTACAAAGAGATCTTCATGATGTCGCTGCCGATTGTAGTGACGGCAATGACGGTCAACTTGGTCTATATGTTCGACAATACGTTCCTCATTCGATTGAGCGGCAGCTTCTACATCTCCGAGGAAGCGGCACAGCAAGCGCTCGATGCGTTCGGGCTGAAAGCCATTTCCATTGCAGGCATTCCGCCGATTCTGGCGATTGCCCTCAGCTCGTCGATTATTCCGGTTATTTCAACCGCTTTTGCGAAGCGCGATATGAACGAGGTACAGCGTCAATCTTCGCTCGTTATGCGCATTGTCGTCTTCACGGGCGTACCTGCGGCTCTCATTCTGTCGGTCGCTGCTTATTCGGTAACAGGGCTCCTGTTCAAAACGGAATCCGGCAGCGGAATCGTTGCTGCATTGACCGCCGGAACCATCTTCCAGATCTCGATGATGACGAGCAACTCGATTCTATACGGCTTTGGCAAGCCGAGAACGCCGATGTACAACACGCTTATCGGACTTGCGGTTAAGCTTATCGGCAGTATTGCGCTCGCGCCGGTCATGGGCTTGTACGGCTTTATCGTTGCATCTACGTTATGCTTTGTCATTGTTACGCTGCTCAATCTTCGCTCGATCCGTCAAGTTGTGCCTATTCAGACGCTTGGAGGACGATGGGCAGGTTATCTCATTACGGTAATCGTGACGGCAGCTGCTGGTTACGGTGTAGAGTATGGCGTACGGGCGCTGCTTCTTGATGCAATGCCGGACAAAATCGTCTATTTCCTCGGCTGCTGTGCTGCCGGTATCGCTGCAGGTCTTCTGTATGTCGTGCTGCTCGTGCTGCTGCGCGTCGTACAGCCTGCGGATGTACGTTCGTTCCCGGGTCCGCTGCGCAAGCTGTTCGGACCGCTTATGCGGCTGGCGCCTACAGGGCAGCGGGGATAAGGATCGTTCTTATATTGGATATCTTGAAGAAGGAGGCTCCTACCGGAGACCTCCTTCTTTTTTCGTACAATAATTGGCCTTGAGAGGTTAAAATTGTGTATATTTAATCGTGCGGCATATTTGATTCTTTGTGCTTATTGTAAGATTGGGAGGATACAGCTGTGAGGAACTGGCTAGGAAGGGTGAACACGCTCCGCAATCAGATTTTTATCGGCTTCATGCTCGTTATGGTCATTGTGCTGGCGTCAGCCGGATTGTTCACCTACGATCAAGTATCCGTGCTGCTGCGCAACAATGCAGAGAAGCATATTCAACAGACGGCGGTGCAGGCTTCCGGCAAGCTGGACGAGCTGCTGCGCCAGGTCGATACGTTCACGGCGCAAGTCGCGACGAACGCAACGATCCAGCGCTTGATGACGAAGGAGCTGCTCGGAGAGCGGATCAGCTTCGAGGAACGGCAGCTGATGCAGCAGGAAGTGCGCAAGCAGGAAGCTTATTCGACGGGGATTCGTTCGATCGAGCTGTATACGACGGATTACAGGATGTTATTCCCGCTTACCGATGTGACGCTGCTGGACCGCGTATCGCCGGATTGGATCGGGCGAGCGAATCGCAGCAAGGGACAACTGGTCTGGTATGGGATAGATCCCAAATATCCTGGCGTTCTCGTTGCGATGAGGCAGGTTCGGCTGATCGATCGGTCGTTCTCGGCATCCGGCTATCTGATGGTTCAAGTGGACGCCAAATATTTTGAGCTGACCGATGCAGCAGCAGAGTCCGGACGGAGCGACGACTTGAGCGAAGCGATGGGACTCATCGATGATAAAGGGCAGGTCATTACGTCCGACTTCTCATCGGATGTGAACGTGGAGTCGATCCTGCTGCAAAACCAATCATCCGTTGAGATGAACGGGGAGTCTTATATTGCTGTACAGAAGCGGTCTCAGTTGACCGGTTGGCGCATCCTTATACTGACGCCGGCTGAATATGCGACGGAAGGCATTTCGGTGCTGCGAACGGCTGTCATTGTGTCGGGGGCGGTTGGCGGCTTGCTATTCATCGTATTAACGTTTATTTTGTCCATTATGATCACTCGTCCGATTCTTCGTCTCATACGCGCGATGAGGGGGGCAAGGTTCGGGACGCTGAAGCCGATACCTGTCACTTCGCAGACGATGGAAATCAACGAGTTAAACAATACGTATAACCAGATGGTCGTCTCGCTGAATGAGATGATCGAGGTCGTCTATCAGAAGGAAATTATCCAGAGCAAGGCCGAGCTAAAGGCATTGCAGGCCCAGATCAATCCGCATTTTCTGTTCAATACGCTTGAAGCGTTCTACTGGGCGCTCGAGGACAAGGACGAGGAGGAGCTGGCGCAGCTGGTCGTTGCAATGTCGGGTTTATTCCGATACGTCATCTCGAGGGCGGATGAAGATGAATGGGTAACATTGGGGGATGAATTAGACCACGCGGAGCGTTACCTTAAGCTTATGGTGATGCGGATGATGGATCGGCTGTCATGGTCGATCGAGGTTGACGAAGCGTACCGGCGGGTACCGATACCGAAGCTGCTTATTCAGCCTTTGGTAGAGAACGCGATCCTGCACGGTATCGAGCAGCGGCTTGGCCCGGGAACCGTCACGCTTCGCGTAGGGGCTTCCAGCCGAACGGGGTATACGCGAATCGAGGTCATCGATGACGGCCCGGGAATGGACGCGGACAAGATCCATTCGCTTTATGCGGCCATGGATCAGGGCAGAAACCAAACGTCAGCCAAAGGAAGCGGCGTCGGCATCTCGAACGTGCAGCAGCGGCTGCGGCTTAACTATGAATCGGAGACGGAAGGCTTGGAAATCCGAAGCGAGGTCGGACATGGGACGACGATGGCTTTCGAGATACCGGATGATATATGGGCATTAAAATGATTGTAATGAACGAGGTGGACGCGCATGAGAACGATACTGATAACAGATGACGAACCAAGAACGAGGGAAGGCATTCGCAAAGTGCTGGAGGCGTGGTCGGCCGGCCGCCACCGGATTATCGTAATGGCCAGCGGGGTCGAGGCGCTCGCTTGGCTGCAGGACAATGAAGCAAGTCTGTTAATAACGGACATTCGGATGCCGGAGCTTGGCGGGCTGGAGCTGGTCGAGAAGTTGAAGGAGATGGAGCATCCGCCGATCGTCATCATTATTTCGGGTCATCCGGATTTCAGCTACGCACAGCGTGCCCTGCAATTCGGCGTCGTGGAATATTTGCTCAAACCGTTGGATAAAGCTAAGCTGGTCGCTGCGGTGGAGCTTGCGTTCAAGCGGGAAGAGGAGCTGCATCGGATTGAACGAATGGAGCGGCTCGTCGACGAGAAGCTGCTCGAGACAGTGGGACAAGAGAAGCGGTATAACGCACAGGTGCAGGAAGCGATCCATTATCTCGATGAGCATCTGCACGATCCGATTACGATGCGCGATATCGCCGATCATCTTCATCTGAACGCCAGCTACTTCAGCGTATTGTTCAAGGAGCAGACGGGGTTGACATTCAGCGAATATTTGACGCGCAGAAGGGTGCAGCGGGCGAAGGAAATGCTGACGAATTCGGAGCTGACGATCGCGGAAATTTCGGAGCGCGTTGGGTATCAGACGGCCAAATATTTTGTGAAAGTGTTCCGTACGCTGGAAGATATGAGCCCTGGCCAATATCGGAAGAGCGTCTCTCATCGCGATGAGACGATTCAATAATAGGACAGCGGAGAAGGGAGCGTAGACGTGTTCAAGAATTGGACGGCATTATTATTAACCCTAAGCCTCGTAGTGGTCATATCTAGCTGCAGCAGCAACAAGGATGGGGCCGCTGCAACTGATTCTACTGAAAGCGGTTCCAACATTATCATTACTTTCATGCATCAATGGCCGGAAGACATCGCACCCGGACAGAATCGAATCGTCAATCAGATCATTCACGATTACGAGAACGAACACCCGAACATTACGATCAAGCAGGACGTGCTCGATAACGAGCAGTACAAGAACAAGCTGAAGGTGCTATCGGCCTCCAACAAGCTCGCGGATGTCGGCGTCACTTGGGCGGCAGGCTTCTTGGAGCCTTATGTGGAAGGCGGGTTGTTCAACCCGTTGGACGATCTGCTAGGCGGCGAACTGAAGGATAAGTTTGTAGCGGGTACGACAGAAGCTTACGCAATCCACGGGAAGACATACGCGCTTCCGCTGGAGTTCAACATCGCGCCGGTTTATTACAACAAGGCCATCTTCGAGAAGTATCATTTGGAGGCGCCGCAAACGTACGATGCGTTCAAGCAAGTGGTGAAGACGCTGGCTGACAATGGCGTTCCGCCAATCGCGCTCGGCAATAAGGACCGCTGGATGGGGTCGCTCTGGTATATGTACTTGGCAGACCGTTATGCTGGCCAAGAGACGTTGGCGAACGCAATTAATGGTACGGGCTCATTCATGAATGAAGGGCTTCTGAAGGCGGCCGGCGAAGTGCAATCGCTTGTCGATAGCAATGCGTTCGTGAAAGGGTTCAACGGCTTATCGAATGAGGAAGCCAAGTCTCAATTTCTGCATAGCAAAGCCGCGATGTTCCTAACGGGAACGTGGGAGCTGCCGAACTTTACAACGAACGAGAACATTCCGCAAGCATTTCGCGACAGTGTCGGCTTCTTCAAGTTTCCAACGGTCGAGGGCGGCAAAGGCAGCGAGAACAGCTGGGTAGGCGGCCCGGGCGTAGGCTTGTTCGTTGCGGAGAACTCGAGCGTGAAGGCGGAGGCGAAGAAGTTCGTCGAATATTTCGTTGCCAAATGGGGCGAGCAATCGGTGACGGGCGCTGGCGTTATTCCTGCGACGAAGGTGGATACGTCCAAGCTTCAACTGCCACAACTGTACATCGACTTGTTTAATGAGACGAACCAAGCGAGCAGCATCACGTTATTCGCCGACGTACAGATGAAAGCGAACGCGGCAGAGACGCATCTCAACCAGATTCAAGCCTTGTTCGGCAAGGCGACGACGCCTGCGAAATTCTCGCAAGCGCATGATGCGGCGATCAAGCGGGGCGATTAATCATTGCTAAGCCTGAACAAGGATAGATTTGCTCAACGTATAAAGAGCCGTCGGAACCCAATTCCATTGATTGGGTTTCGACGGCTCTTTCGTCCACTTACAGACTTACGTTGGCTGTAGATCTCAATATGGCTATTGCGGATTCGTTGTCCATATTCCTGCTGCTTTCACGAATACACGCGGCGGCAGCTTCAAGGTTGCGAGCGCAAGCTCGGCGACATCCTCTGGCTGCATCATACGGTCTTCGTCGCCGATTTTGAGACCGGCGTTGACGGCGAGTTCCGTGTTAACGGTGCTTGGCGTAAGAGCAGTCACGCGAATGTTGAATTTGCGAACCTCTTGCAGCAGCGATTCCGTCAGTCCGAGCACGGCGAACTTCGATGCGCAGTAGGCGGAGCCTGTCGCGAAGCCGCGTTCGCCAGCAGTGGAAGCTACGTTGATGATGCTGCCGCTGTTTTGCGCGATCATGGTTGGCAGGACAGCCCGGGATACATGATAAGTACCCATCAGGTTCACTTGAATGATTCGTTCCCACTGCGCCGGGTCCATATCGACAAGCGTACCGAATTGGGCGATGCCAGCGTTGTTGATGAGAATGTGGATCGATCCCAGCTGCTCCTTCAGCGAGGCAATCGCTGCTTCGACCTCCGAAGCGTTGGATACATCGGCTGCTGCGATGTAAGCACGAATGCCATATGTATTTGTCAGTGAAGCTTGAAGCGCCTCAAGATCCGCACGATTGCGGGCGATAAGTCCAACGTGGACGCCTTCCTTCGCCAGCAGCTCGGCGATCGCTTTGCCAATCCCTTTGCCGGCTCCCGTAATAATAGCTGTTTGGTTAGTTAATTGCATTTTTTTTCTCTCCTATTCGAAATCCGTTTTTTCATTTGCGCCGGATTCGTTTATTCTATAACAGATGGACCTTTTATATAAGGGCTTATTATTTCAATGTTATGTGGTTACCTTGGTCGTAACCTTACGGATAATAGAAAGGACATGAGGATGGGAGATCTAAGGGAAGAGATAAGAGAGAAAATCGAGAACAAGCAGTTTAATTGCGAGAAAGAATTGACGCTGTCGATCATAAGCGGCAAGTGGAAGATCGTTATTATTTATCAGCTAGGCGTAGATGGCCCTTATCGGTTCAATGCGATTCAGAAGCTGTTCCCGCGCATATCTCATAAAGTGCTGGCTAATCAGCTTCGGGAGCTGGAGGAGGACGGCATCGTCCATCGGGAGGTGTACCACGAGGTCATCCCGGTACAGGTCGAGTACTCGCTGACGCCGCTCGGCGAAACGCTGCTGCCTATCGTGTTGATGATGTACGACTGGGGCAAGAAGCGGATGGAGGATCTGAAGGTGTAAAATGAAAAGCCGCAGGCTTGCGCCTGCGGCTTTTATTCGTGTTAAGCCTTGCGAGGCTGCGAATCCGCTGGCAGCTGTACATAGAACGACGTAACGTCGTTGGGCACGCTCTTCGCATAGATGCGGCCCTTGAATTGCTCCACGATCGTCTTCGCGATGGCGAGGCCAAGACCGTAGCCGCCATTTTGCCGGGAACGGGAGGCGTCGACGCGGTAGAAACGGTCGAAGATTCGCGCCAGATGCTCCTGCGGAATGCCCTCGCCCGAGTTGGCAACGGTCAGAAGCAGATCGTGACCTTGCTTCTTCAACGTAAGCTTGATCGAGCCGGCAGCGTTCGTGTACTTGATCGCGTTGTCGAGCAAGATGAGAATAACCTGCTTCATCTGCTCGCTGTTGCCCTTCGCGTACAAATCCGGCGCGATGTCGTAGTCGAGCGCTATATTTTTCTCGAAAATAACGGCTTCGAGCGTCAAGATGACACTTTCGGCAGCCTCGCTCAGATTGAACGAGGTGGAAATAGCGTTCTCTCTCGCATCCTCCATCTGGGTCAGATAGAGCAGGTCGCTTGTCAGCGTCCGCATTCGTTCGGTCTCCGACTTAATATGATGCAGCCATTTCACCTGCGTCTGAATGATTTCATCGCGATTGGCCAGCAGTACGTCCGCATTCGTATTAATGACCGCCAGCGGCGTTCGCAGCTCATGAGAAGCATCTGCGATGAAGCGCTGCTGCTTATCGAAAGCTTCCTTAACCGGCGCAATCGATCGGTTGGCGAAGTAGCGGCTAGTGAAATAAATGACGATGAGCATGATGAGACCAACAGCAAGGAACGTGTATAACAGATTCCTAAGAAATTTATAGGGATTCGTTACATCCAGGAAGACGATGGAATAACCATCGATCGTATTCTCCACGTTGTATGCCCATCGGTTGCCGTCTAATGTGAAGTTGCCTCGACTGGCATCGCTTGCGGATGCCTGTTCAACCGCTTCTGTATAAAATTCATCGTCCATATCGAAGCGGGAATCCGTCCGCGTAATATTCCAATTCCCATCCGTAAAGATGGCGAAGGATACCGACCGTTCAGGCGGAGGGCCGGATTTGCCGCCGCCACCACCGCCAACTATGCCGCCTTCTATCGGTGTCATCATATTTGCGTCATTGGTTTTGTGTCCGCGGTCGTTGCCGAATTTGCCGCCGCCGTTCATGCCGTCTGGTTTGCGATAAAACTCGGAAACTTGAATGAGATCATCATTGATGGATTTATGGTTGTTCTGAAACGTGATTGTATAAATCGTTGAGAAGGCTACTAACATGATCAAGCTGATGATGACCATATTCACAATAAGCAGCCGGTTGCGCAGCCGATTGAACATTACGTCGCCTCCTCCAGAACGTAGCCAACGCCTCGGATCGTCGAGATGCGGACCGAAGATTGCAGGAACGTTAATTTTTTGCGCAGGAATGAAATATACACCTCTACGTTGTTATGCTCCACATCCGAATCGAATCCCCACAGCTTCTCGATAATGAGCTCCTTGGACGTAATCGCTGTCTTCCTCATAATGAGCAACTCCATCAGCTCGCATTCCTTCAGAATGAGCTTCATCTCTTTGCCGCTGCAAGTTAGCTTCAGATTCGCCGTATTCAGCTCCAGATCGCCGAACTTCAAGCTGTCGTCCGGTACAACCTCGCCTCTTCTTCTTAATACCGCACGAATGCGAGCCAGCAGCTCGCCTGTCGAGAAAGGCTTGGCCACATAGTCGTCAGCGCCATAGTCGAGACCGCTGATTTTATCATGCTCTTCCCCTTTGGCGGTAAGCAGAATGACGGGGATCGCAATGCCCTCGCTGCGAATTTCCTTCAGCACGGCAATGCCGTCCATCTTCGGCAGCATAATGTCGAGCAGCACCAAGTCATAGATGCCGCACAGGGCGTTATCGAGTCCGGACTGGCCGTCATGGACGACGTCAACGGAGTAATTATTTTTCTTTAGGATCTGGGACAACGCTTCGGCAAGGTTGACCTCATCCTCGACAATTAATATTCGCATGAAAGATTCCTCATTTCTAAAGTCTGTTGCGCTCGTGTGAACCTATTATAAGCAGCGAACCTTTAACGAACCTTTAACCAAACTTAACGACGAATCCGCTCGAAATATTTAAGATTCGTTAAAGGTTATCGTCCTAAGATACAGTCATGAACAGGCGATGCAAGCTGCAAACAGGAATAGGGGGAACCGAATATGGCCATTGAAGTATTCAATCGGTACGAAAGTAAGTATCTGATGGACAGCCAGTCTTTTCAAGACATTTATAATCGGCTGCTTCACTATATGGAACTTGATGAATACAACCGGAACAATCAATTCTACTCGATCAGCAACATTTATTACGACACGCCGCAGCACTCGATCATCCGCAACAGCCTATCGAAGCCGAAGTATCGCGAGAAGCTGAGAATTCGGGCGTACGGTGTGCCGAAGCGGGATGCCAAGGTTTATGTAGAGCTGAAGAAGAAGGTGTTCGGCCTTGTGAACAAACGAAGAACTGCGATGAAGCTGGATGAAGCCTACGAGTTCGTTCGGACGGGGGCCGCGCCTGAATTCATGTCTTATATGAACAAGCAGGTTATTCACGAAATCCAATACTTCCTTCAGCGTTATGAGCTGCAGCCGGCCGTGTATCTGGCTTATGATCGGATCGCGATGTTTTGCCGAGGCAATCGGGATTTGCGAATTACGTTCGATACGAATATCCGCTCCAGGCGGGAGGATGTCAGGCTTGAGGATGGCGATCATGGGGAGTCGCTCATGGCACCGGGCTTATGGCTGATGGAAGTGAAAGCCGAGAAGACGGTCCCTGTCTGGCTGGCGCATATGCTGTCCGAGCTTCAAATGTTCAGGACGGGCTTCTCCAAATACGGCAACGAATACCGCATGAATATCCGCAATGAACAACAAATAAAGGAGCGACTTCAATTATGTTAGATTCACTATTCTCGACCGCTGCATCGGCAACGGAATTATCGCTGGGCGATGCATTGCTGACCTTATTCCTATCTTTCGCACTCGGCGGATTGATCAGTTTCACCTATATGAAGACACAAGCGGCTTATACGCAAAATTTTGCCCTCACCATGATCGTGCTGCCCACCATCGTAGCCATCATTATTCTGCTCATCGGCAGCAATATCGCACGGGCGTTCAGCCTTGCAGGCGCCTTCTCGATCATTCGATTCCGAAGCGCTCCCGGCGATCCGAAGGACATTGCATTCGTCCTATTCACGATGGCGGCCGGTCTTGCATGCGGCGTCGGCGCTTATGGTTATGCCATTTTGTTCACAGTCGTTCTCTGCTTGTTGATGTTCCTGCTTAAAGCAATCAAGTTCGGCGCCAAGACGTCTACGCAGAAGCTGCTCAAGGTAACGATTCCGGAGAACCTTAATTATGAACGTACGTTCGATGAGATTTTTAACATTTTCAGCGTGAAATATGAATTGAAGAAAGTGAGAACGACCGAGCTGGGCAGCCTGTATGAGCTTGTTTATGCCGTCACGATCGGGCAGGAAACAGATCAGAAGGAGCTCCTGGATGCAATCCGTGTTAGAAACGGCAACCTTGATATTTCATTAACGATGACGCCTACCGTCACTGAATAATGATTCGAGAATTTATGGCATACATCATTCCGATTAGAAGGGAAGAGAAACGATGAATACGATCAAACGAAACCGCAAGAATAGATTATCCAAGCTGGCGGTCGTCGCTTTATGCACGGCAATGCTCGCCGCATGCGGCAGCAATACGACGGCAACAACGAGCACGGACAGCACGGCTGCCGCGACGAATACAAGCCAGACGACGGCCGCTTCCGTTCAGACGGCAAGCTTAGACCTAAGCAACAGCAAGGTTGAATATGACGAAGATGACGCGTATTCCGACTGGAACGCATCGGAAGCGACAACGATTAAGCTGAATGGCACGACTGCGACTGTTGAAGGTACGGGCGCAGAAACGAAGGACGGCTCAGTCTCGATTACGGCTGCCGGCACTTATGTGGTGAGCGGCAAGCTGGATGACGGGCAAATTGTCGTGAACGTGGCCGACGAAGGTGTCGTCCGTTTGATTCTGAACGGCGCCGAAATTCATTACAGCACGAGCTCTCCGATCTATGTCGAGGAGGCGGGCAAGCTGATTCTGTCGCTCCCAGAGGGCACCAACAACGTCGTGTCGGATGGAACGGCGTATGAATTGGCGGACGCTTCGACGGACGAGCCGAATGCAGCGATTTTCAGCAAGGACGATATGACGATCAATGGTACTGGCAAACTGACGGTAGAAGGAAACTACAACAACGGCATCGCAAGTAAGGATAAGCTGAAAATAACGGGCGGCACGTTTGAGATTCATGCGGCCGACGATGCGGTTATGGGACGTGATCTGGTCGCGGTGAAGGATGGACTATTCGTCATCGACGCGAAGGGCCACGGCATCAAAACAACGAATGATACGGAAGGCGAAGAAGGCCTCATCGCGCTGGAAGGCGGCACCTACAGCATCGAGTCTGGCGAGGATGCGCTGCACAGCACGGGCGGTTTGCTCGTCTCGGGCGGCGACCTGCATATTGCGGCAGGCGATGACGCCATTCACTCGGAAATCGCACTGTTGATCTCTGGCGGTATGGTCGACATTACGCAGAGCAATGAAGGTCTTGAAGCAGGCTCGATTACGATTGCCGGCGGAGAAGTGCATGTAGTGTCCAGCGATGATGGAGTGAATGCGGCAAGCGGCAGCAGCGACACCGATGGCGCAGCAGGCGAAATGCCTCAGGAGGGCGCTGCACCAGCAGATATGCCACCAGCAGATATGCCACCAGCAGATATGCCACAAGATGGAACAGCACCTGCAGATATGGGACAAGGCGGAGGACCTCGCGGCGGCGGTATGCCAGGCGGAGAAGGCTCCTCGAACAATTTGCTGACGATTACGGGCGGCTATCTGAGCGTAGATGCGCAAGGCGATGGTCTCGATGCGAATGGCGGCATTGCAATGTCTGGCGGCACAGTTGTCGTTAATGGTCCTACGATGAATGGCAACGGATCGCTTGATTATGACAGCACCTTCGAGATGACAGGCGGCGTGCTTATTGCAGCAGGCAGCTCCGGCATGGTGCAGGCGGTATCCGACAGCTCTACGCAGGCAGGCATTCTGATGACTTATCCGCAGACGCAGCAGGCGGGGACGCTCATTCATCTGGAAGACGAAGCAGGCAATGCGATCGTTACTTTTGCACCTTCGAAAGACTATCAAGCCGTTTATATCAGCTCGCCGGATATGAAGAAAGATACGGCTTATTCGCTTTATTCGGGCGGTACTTCGAACGGCACAGAGACGAACGGGCTCTATGACGGTGGCAATTACAGCGGTGGAACGAAGGTCGTATCGTTCACCGCGGCCTCGACTATTACTTGGGTCAATGAGTCTGGTGTAACGGAAGCGAGCAGCGGCTTCGGCGGCAGAGGCCGCGGCGGAGATCGTCAAGTGGAAAGCACGCAATCCTAGTTTTATACCATATGCTTCCTTCCATGTGATAGAATGATAGAGCAATCTATTTCTATCATTTGGAAGGGGCATATTTGTGCATAAGTGGACAAGGTTATCGATGAAACGCTTGTCGGTCATTCTGCTTGCAGCAGTCGTTGTCATTATCGCTGGCTGTCAAGCTGTATCCGGAATCGATCTGAATCGCGTGCTGCTGAACAGCTTGAAGGTGCAGACGGTGGAAAGCAACGGTTCGTTCTCGTTCGAATTGCTCCGCAGTGAAACAGCGGACAGCGCAGAGGATTTGTCTGCTGAGGAAGAAGAGCTGTTATCGCTCTTATCGAATATTACGCTTCAAGTCGACGAAGCCAAACAGCAAGATAGCGAGCATATGTCGATGAAAGGCGCCTTGAAGCTCGGCGAGCTGTCGATCGGCTATTCGCTTGTCGTTGACGGCGATACTGCTCTGATGACAGTAGAGGGTGCTAAACGTCCGTTCCTGCTGGATCTTTCGGGAGAAGATTTCGTGGACTCCTTCATTTATGGCACGGAGGTAGAAGACTTAGGCCCGGATACGGCTGCTGCAACTTGGCCTGAAGAGCAATCGTTGATGGATTTCGGTTACAAGGTGCTGGACCAGGCGGGCGGTTATTTCATTGGTAAAATGCCGAATCCAACGAGCCTGAAGGTCGACCCGCTCGTGACGGAGACCGTTAACGGTGAATCGCTGTCGCTTGCACATGTCAATGTGAAGCTCGATGCAGCGCAAGCTTGGGCATGGGTTCAATCGTATTTGACCGCCCTTACGAGCGACCGTGAAGGTCTGCGGACGATGGTGCAAGGCATCGTTGATCTTGTGCTGGCGGATCCGGAGCTGCGCGAAACGATCGCACTGGATGAAGACGGCGAGGTGTACGAGCCAACCGAAGAGGAGATCGATACGGCAGTCGACGAGATCGTTGCAGAATTAGCGCAGCTTGGCGAGTCGATGAAGGAACTGGAGCAAGAGGATGACTTCAGCCACATTATTAACGACGACAGCTCCGTAACAGCGGACGTCTACGTCGATGCGAAGCTTGATATTCGCAAGCTGTCGCTCGAAGCGTCGTACAAGCCTGATCCTGCCATAATGGACGAAGAGGAGATGCCGTTCGAAGGTTTCGTGCTTCGATTCAACCAAGAGCGCTGGAATGTCAATGGCGATGTTGTCGCAGACAAAGTTACAGACAAACAGAAGAAGTCGGCGGTCACATTGGAGACGCTCGAGGGCCAACAGGGTTATGAGACGCTGCGCTTGTTCGATAAGTCATCTGATGCATACTCGCTGCTGCGCAACCAGTTCCACATCGGCAAGCAGGAGGCTTACTGGACAGTGTGGGACGATGCTCCTGTTATAGTAACGGCTTCCGGCGTTACGATTGTTCCGCTTCGCGACGCTGCAGAGCAGCTTGGGCTGAATCTGTCCGTGGAACGCGATGGCATTCACTTATATGACCCAGCAACGAGCGCATCCTTAGTCGTGAACAAGGGAAGCAAGAAAGCGGTCGTCAATGGTAAAGCAGTCAACTGGTCGTATCCAGTGACGGTAGTCGATAACATCGCTTACGTACCGGCTCGTGATTTTGCCCGAGCATTCGGCGCAACGGTAACGTGGGACACTTATGGCGACAACATCAAATATGCTTTTACAATGGAACGTGAAGTCGGATAAACTAAAGGGTATACTTGGATTATGAAAGTAGGAGGATAACGCCATGCAAATCATTACAACCGATGAAGCGTTCCGCGAAGCCGTTGCAGGCGAACTTACCGTTGCCGTCTTCAAGACGACATGGTGCGGAGACTGCCACTTTATCGATCCATTCATGCCTGAAGTAGAACAGGCTTATGCAGGTCGGATTACGTTCGTACAGATCGATCGTGACGATCTGCCCGATCTGTGCAGCGAGCTTAACATTCTGGGCATTCCGAGCTTTATCGCCTTCAAGAACGGCCAAGAGCTTGTCCGCTTCGTCAGCAAGCTGCGCAAGACTCGCGACGAGATCGAGCAATTCCTCGACCGCGCCGTCGCCGTCGCATCAGCATTGCCGCAAGCATAACTGTAATATCTCTTCACACAAAAGCCCGAGCTGGACCAAGGCATCACACCTTGTATCCGGCTCGGGCTTTTTTATATTTTCAGTAAGAATCACGCACAATAAGTAAACTCGCCCCATAAGGGGCCGCTCGAACAAAAGCTGTGCTCCACAGGAGCACGCGACTCCAAGCATGCATGTAGGAAGTAAGAAACCGCTCGAACAAAAGCTATGCCCCACAGGGGCACGCGACTCCCAGCACGCATGTAGGTTGTAAGAAACCGTTCGAACGAAAGCTGTGCCCCACAGGGGCACGCGACTCCAAGCACGCAGTATGTACAGCACGCCCAAAGTATCGCCAACAGCCCCTTCCGGGGTCCAGGGGACGGGAGTCCCATGACACGCTCGAACAAGAGCTGTGCCCCACAGGGGCACGCGACTCCAAGCACGCAGTATGTACAGCACGCCAAAGTATCGCCAACAGCCCCTTCCGGGGTCCAGGGGACGGGAGTCCCATGGGGCCCTCCCTTGCAGGGAGGGTTTGGGTGGGTAGAGAAAATCGAGTTCCAGGGGACGCAGTCCATAGATTGAATTGAGAACTTAAGGATTCAATTTAAGGGGTCCCAGGGGACGAAGTCCCCTAAAGTCCAGGTAGAAAAGGGGTCCAAGGGGCCGCCCCCTTGAGTCCTCCCTATAGGGGAGGAATTTGGAGAGGCCGCAAGAAGTGTCCCATTTTCGACATAGCATTCGATAATTCATAAGGCTATAATGAACATATTGTTGACATGTTATGGGGCCTTACAATTATTAGAAATTGGGTGATAGTAGTGATTACGGGACGTTATCGTGCGGTTGCTACCGCTTCCTGTATCGTTATGCTTCTTGTTCTGCTCGCGGGCGCGCTAGTCACGAATACCGATTCCGGCAGGGGCTGCGGAGACGACTGGCCGCTGTGTAACGGAAAATTCGTACCGGCTTATACGCTGGAGTCATTGATTGAATATTCGCATCGTGCCATTAGCGGACTTGCGGGCATACTTACTTTATTGACATTCCTAATGACGATGAAAAGCTACAGACAATACGGTGAGGCTGTTCTGTATGCAAGCGGCGCACTGGCGCTGACCATTGTCCAAGCCTTGATGGGAGCGGCAGCTGTCATGTGGCCGCAATCCGATCCGGTGCTGGCTATCCACTTCGGTATCTCGCTGCTTGCCTTCGCATCAACGATGCTGCTCGTCATATGGGCTGGGCGGATGAAACGTACGGGCCGAGCGAGTAGTTGGACGACACCGCTGCCTCGCAAATTTTATGGCATCATGCTGTTTACCGTCATTTACAGTTATGGTGTCGTGTACTTAGGCGCTTTCATACGGCATACGGATTCTTCAGGCGGGTGTGTCGGATGGCCGTTGTGTAACGGTGAATTCGTTCCTACGCTTGAAGGAGCAACGCTGCCCGTGTTCCTTCATCGCATTGCAGCCGTCATTCTGTTCTTCGTTCTTCTGTTCGTCTTCATTGCTGTACGCCGCGCTGGAGCGAGAGGAGAGGTGCTACGTGCAACGAGCGCATGGTCGCTCGTACTCGTTATCGCTCAGATCGGCAGCGGTGCGTGGTTGACGCATGAGCTGACGAATGAGGATATGTTCGTATTCTCAAGTTTGGTCCATAACTTAATTATTTCAGGGTTGTTCACGATCATGCTCGATATGCTTATTCGCAGCCGAATGCATCGGGATACCCGGAGGTAACAGTCTTTACGCGAGCGAACAACGAACGCCGCCGGCACATCATGTGACGGCGGCGTTGTCGCAACCTGATCAGAAGAAGGAGCTAATGCCGATGCTGCGTACGATGTTCGGAGAGCCGCCGTTAGTGCCGAAGGGCAGACTGGCGGATGCGATCAATGAGATGTGGAACTTCACCCGATTGATGCATGAGCATATTCGGAGGGGGGCGCCGTCTGAGGGGAAACTGCGCAAATATGATATCGGGACGCGAGGACTAATCGGCTCGCTCGATGAGATGGAGCAGAGCTGCTATGCGGCTGCTCAGTTCGCTGCCCGCATCACCAGCGCTTCAGTTGGCCATATGTCGAGTGAGGAGCAGTTGGACTATCATCGGTATGTGTATTTTGACAAAAACGGCTTTATCCGCATGTTCTCGCTGCTCGATAAGCTTGGTACGCTGCTGAACGATGTGCTGGAGCTGGAGACGGAACGGATGAAGCCGCACTTCTCGTATTTCACAGTGCTGCGCAATATGCGGTTGAACCGGAAGCATCCCGCGCTTGGACAAGCACTGGACGAGCTCAAGGAACGGTATAAGAGTCCGATGAATCGGCTGCGGCGCAGACGCAATGTAGAGATTCATCTGATGAATTCGGAGCTGCAGGACGATCTTCAGCAAAGCCTTCAGCGGCATGGGGAAGAGCCGGTGCTCGAGAATATCGCGACGCAGACCGAAGATATGCAGCTCGGGCTGGAGCTTGTTATCGAATCGCTCGTGCTGTCCTATCAGTACTGTTACCGCCATTGGAATGATCGTTAGCGCGTTCGCATCGCGAATAAGTGAACGAGAATCGGGTATGACGAGGTTATATGGATCAAAAAAAGAGTCTTGCCGAAGCAGACATAATGTCTCTCGGGCAAGACTCTTTGCATCGTATCAGGACCGATCAAGGCTGATTAGAATACTTGTACAACCTCTTCGATACCTTCTACCTCTTCAAGCAGTGCGCGTTCGATGCCGGCCTTCAGCGTGATGGTCGAGCTCGGGCAGCTGCCGCAAGCGCCTACCAGACGAAGCTTTACAATGCCGTCCTCAACGTCTACCAGCTCTACGTCACCGCCGTCGCGCTGCAAGAACGGACGCAGTTTATCCAGTACGTCCAATACTTCGTCGTACTGTGTCGATTGGTTGGTTTCGCTCATTGCAATCAACTCCTTTCTCCCCTATTATAGTACAAAGCGATTGAAATGAAAATGGATTCGAGGCCTTGTGGAATCATTTGATCGCGCGGATTCATCCGCATCGATTATTAATATTCGTGTATTCATCTTTTCTCATACGCGTGCACGACGGAGGTAAAACTATGATGAAACCGATCGTTGAGTTTTGCGCCAGCAACATGCATCATGGCACTGACCGCATTATGCAGCGGCTGGAGCAGGACCCCGACTATGAAGTCATCGAATACGGCTGTCTGGGCAATTGCGGGGAATGCTACCTGTTCCCGTTCGCCTTAGTGGACGGCGAAATTGTCGCTGCTGAGACGGCCGATAAGCTCTACGATGAAATCGTCAAGAATATAGAAGAGCATCGCGCCAATCGTGAAGCGCTGGATAAGCTGCTGGACGATCTGTAAGGTTCCTCATAAAAACGCCTGTGGCAAGCGAGCATACATTGCTCCTGCCACAGGCGTTTTAAATTCTTTTCAAACATTGAAAAGCCTTAGTAAAATTGGATTACCCGATATGGTGTTTCGACTTCCAGAGAACGCCTGTCTTCAATAGACGCGGAACGCGTCCCATAAGTGCGGTTTTGCCCATCAAGCCGAAACCAGCTTTTTTGCCAAGGGAGCCAAGCGTCCCTTTCAGCTTGATTTTGCCAAGCTTAGGCGTATGTCCGTTCCAGATCGCATGAATCACTTCAGCAACTTGCTTGCCTTGGGCGCCCGCCGCTTGACCGCTCGGTGCAAAAGGAAGGGAAGCGCAGTCGCCGACGATGTATACATTCGTGTAGGCTGGCAGCTGGTGAAGCTCGTTGATCACGAGGCGGCCGGACGGATCTTTCGGCAAATCCATTCGCTGCACGAGCTCAACAGGCTGAATGCCAGCCGTCCATACTGTTACATCCGTATAGATCGGTTTATCGGAGTGGCTGTCGTGAAGAATGCCAGGCTCGATCTTGTTAAGCGCAACGTGCCCTATCATCTCCACATTATGTTCACGGAACCAGTCTGCAACGTAATTCTGAAGCTTGTCAGGGAAAGCTGACATTACGCTTGGTCCGCGGTCGATGATGCGAATATTCAAATCCGGTCGGCTCTCGCGCAGCTCTGCCGCAACCTCAACGCCGCTTAAACCGCCGCCGACGATCGACACTTGTCCGTATGCCTTCAGGTCATTTAACTGCTGGTACGTATTGCGAGCAGCGCTGAACGTTTGAATCGTACATGCATACTCTTCAGCGCCAGTTATGCCGTGAAATTTATCGGTACAGCCAAGCGCAATAACAAGACTGTCATATTCCAGCTCGCCTTGACCCTCCATGATAACAACTTGCCGCTCCATATCGACGTCCAGCACTTCGCCATACATCAGCAGTAATTTAGGATCGCTAGGGAAAGCAACCCTCAGTTGGTGATCGCTGACCGTACCTGCTGCTAGCGCGTAGTATTCCGTCTTAAGGCCTTGAAACGGCATGCGATCGATAAGCGTAACGATCGTGTCGCTTGGAATGCCTCGTTCGATTAATTCATTGGCTACCGATTGTCCGCCGTAGCCGCCGCCCAAAATAATGACTCGTTTCATTGTTTAGCACCCATTCCATGTCCCGATTTGTAGCTATAGTGTGTCCTGCGCGGCAGGACAGCATGAATTCCAGCTTAAGTGTAGAGATCTCATCATTCGTATGATTCAAGACTATTCGTATACTTTAATTTCGTTGTAAAGCGTATCGCGTTCAATAGCGATACGGCCTGCGCCTTTGACCAGCCAGATCAGCTCGTCGCGCGTAATGCCTTCCGGAGTCAGTGCGCCAGCGGCGTGGCTGATCCGTTCTTTCACCATCGTGCCGTGCACGTCGTTTGCACCCATCGCGAGGGCAACCTGCGTGAGCTGCAGACCGATGTTGATGAAGTATGCTTTGATATGTTGGAAGTTATCCAGCATGAGACGGCTGATTGCGATCGTCTTCAAGTCCTCGAACGCCGAGTTGCGGCGTTTGATGCTTGCTTTCGGACTGATCGGCTGCATCGACAGCGGGATGAACACGAGGAAGCCGTTCGTCTCGTCTTGCAGCTCACGAATTTGCATCATGTGTCGGATACGATCTTCCTTGCTTTCAACCGAGCCGTACAGCATCGTCGTGTGCGTCTTCAGGCCAAGGTTGTGCGCTGCGCGGTGCACTTGCAGATATTGGCTTACATCCGCTTTCGTTACTTTCATTTTCTTCCGGTATTGATCGGATAGAATTTCAGCGCCGCCGCCCGTCAGCGATGCGAGGCCGACCTTCATTAGCTCTTGCAATACTTCCGTATAAGAAAGACCGCTGATGCGGGAGAAGAAATCGATCTCCGCTGCCGTGTATGCTTTCAGCGTAACGTCTGGATAGCGATCCTTCAGCGCTTTGAGCGAATCAACATAATATTGGAACGGAACATGCGGATTGTGTCCGCCTACGATGTGGAACTCGCGCACGCCTGGATGGTAATGCTGATCGACATATTCGATCATTTGTTCGCCGGACAGTGTATATGCGCCCTCTTGACCTTCATCCTTGCGGAAGTTGCAGAATGCGCAGTGCGCTTCGCAGACGTTCGTGAAGTAGAGGCTCAGATTCTCGATAAAGTAGACCTTGCGGCCGTTCTTGCGCATGTTGACTTCGTTCGCGAGCTGGCCAATGGTCAGCAGGTCATCCGATTGGTACAGAAAGACGCCGTCTTCAAGCGACAGACGTTCGCCGTTACGTACTTTGTCTGCAATCTCTTGCATGCGTGATTGATCAGTCGGTAAAATGACGTTCATACGGTTTCCCTCGCTTTCATTGCTGTGATCTCCTAGTCCCTGTCGTGGCCAGTGAGCTAAGTGGGTAAGTTTGTGAAAAAAGGAACTTGCTATTCCCTTGAAAATAACTGTACTCATTATAAACCTCATAATGAAGAGCGGCAACAAGAAAAGTCAGCAAGGTGACATGGATCTGTCATGTGTAAATAATGGATCAGATGATTGATTTCGTCGTGACGAGCTTCGCAAATACCTGTCCCACCCATGATATTCGAACCCTTGAGCATAAGATGCAAACGGAGTATACTAAAGGCAAATCCGTAATAATGATTCTAATCTCGAGGAGGGATTGCCGTGATTAATGTATCCGATGCGGCTATCGATAAAATAAAAGAAATGCTCGAAGCGGAGGAAACGCCAAACCTATTCCTGCGCGTTGGCGTGAAGGAAGGCGGCTGCAGCGGCTTCTCCTATGGAATGGGCTTCGACGATGAGCGCCACGAAGACGACCAGGAGCTGGACGCGAAAGGTCTCAAAGTTGTCGTGGATAACAACAGCATCAAGTACTTGAACGGTCTCGAGATCGACTGGAAGGAAGAAGGCATGAGCGGCGGCTTCACCATCTTCAATCCGAACGCATCGGCGACATGCGGCTGCGGTTCGAGCTTCCGTACGGCGAAGGAAGCGGGCAACCCTGCTGCTGATCCTTGCTAATTTGATACTCATAATGATCCTGCGTTTTACGATGAAACACTTCGTAGAATGCAGGATTTTTTTGTGTGCTCAGGGACGAAGAACCACCTGCCAATTACCTCTGCATTACTGCGCTCCTAATTATCCGACATTTCGTAGACGACCATTATCGTTCAATCTATACTTGATTAATCAACTAGAAATTGGCAATTAAACCGCGATAATAGAGATGAATATCGAAAGGGTGAACGAGTGATGACGGCAGAGGCTAATCGTAACCTGGCATTGGTTCAACGTTTTTTTGAGTGTTATGGAAGCGGCGATCTCGAAACAATGAAGCAGTCTATTTTGGCGGAGGATGTTACGTGGATCATTCCGGGCCATCATCCATTGGCAGGCGTTAAGCGTGGTGCCGATGAGATCATTAATTATTTCGCAACGATTGCCCAAGCGAACTTTAAAGCCGAGGTTCTATCGCTGTCAGCCAGCGAGCATCATGTCGTGGATGTTCATCGCGGCTGGGGAGAGTATGGCGAGCATAAAGTGGACATGAATTGGGTTCTCGTCTATCAGATTGAGAACGGTCGAATTAAGTCCGCTCAAAATTTTGCCGCCGACCAGCATGTCGCGGATCAGTTTTTCTGGAATGTATGGGGAGACGAACTTAAACCGGTGCCGGATCGATTGAAATAATTACTGTAAATCAACTCCGATATACTTATACCACTGCCCAGCTCAACTCTATTAGCGGCTGCATATAATAGAATAGTTTAGCAGCAAGGGAGGGGTTAGCTTGGCTATACAGTTTCTGGACGAGCGTCTGTCGGTGCATCGCAATGACAGTGCCGGCGCAGAGCCGATTACGACGACACCGTTATTGATTGGCGACATCGGACTTCAGACGGTTGCAGCGGCTCCAGCGGGTAATAGCGGTCTTGTTCGTATTGCGTTAACAGGAATAGCTGGGGTCGACATCGGGGTTGAGAACACCGCCAATGTTAAATTGACTATTGAACGTAACGGAACGGGCACAGCAGGTACGGGGACGGTTATTTATACGGATACGCTGTTTCTTGGGGGCGGTTCGATCGACAATCCGCCAATCAGTGTTGTGGCAGGAGATTTTCCGCCAGCAAATGTGGTTGAAGCAGGGCAAATCCGTTACAGCTTATTTATCAGTGCAGATTCAGATATTACGCTAATGGGACCTGCAGTGTTTAATGGCTCCGCATCCGCTGGCACGAGCTAAGATTCATACGCTTACAAAAGTCGCATTCATGCGGCTTTTTGTTATGTTGTGCAACAACGTTAAAAAGGAAGCCTTGTTACAGGCTTCCTTCCGACGGTGGTTTGAAATTGAGTTCATTCTCATCAACACTTTGCGTTGTTACTCGGGTAACGCTCGTTAAAGCGTGTGTGAATCAGAGATACTCTGCGACACAACCCCTCGCTTCCTAAGCTTCGTGATCAACTAAATGTCTCCTGTAGTCCTTGTTCCGTTATCAGGTCCAATGGAGCCAC
>NZ_BTCK01000065.1:0-27258 GCF_033239625.1 Paenibacillus sp. CCS19 | reverse complement strand
TTGCCAAGCTGGAAGTGATGGACGGCGTGCTGATCTGCGACCGCGACAAGGAGTTTGAGCTGACTCTTGGAGCGGAGGATTGATAGCAACTCTTTAGTCATCCGAGAAAAGGGCAACGAATGCGTTGCTCTTTTCTTTTGATCAGAAGGACCAACGATACGCTGAGTGTGTGTTTGAGCAGGTTCAAAAACCATCAAATCGGCGTTTTGATAAAACGAGAACTTGAACACTCCTAGATGTGAGATTAAAGTGAGAGGGAAAAGGCTTCGAGGAGGAGAGAAGTGTGTTGCTGGTAAGCGATCGACAGTGGGTCAGTGATGTTATCGCGAAAATCACGGCCAAAATGGACGTGGTGAGCGAAAGATCGCAATATAAAATTCCCTACACAACAATGAACGGTACGCATGACCATCGACCGGATATGAAACCGGGCAGCGATCCGGCGGACGGAATCAGTTGGTGGACGAACGGTTTCTGGGGCGGCATGATGTGGCTGATGCACCACGAGACGGGCAACGATAAATATAAGGAGATCGCGTTTCGATCGGAAGAGCTTCTTGACGAATGCTTCTCTATCTTTTATGGCTTGCATCATGATGTCGGATTTATGTGGCTCCCGACCAGTGTTGCCAGTTACAGAGTAACGAAGAACCCTGAATCGAGGAAGCGGGCGCTGCATGCGGCTAACTTGCTTGCCGGTCGCTTTAATCTCGCCGGGGGTTTCATCCGCGCATGGAATGATTTGGAGGGGACGGATACCCGGGGCTGGGCAATCATCGATTGTATGTTGAACATTCCCTTGCTTTATTGGGCTGCGGAAGAAACCGGGGATCCCAGATACAAGCATATCGCCATGCGCCATGCGGATACGGCAATGTCCACATTCGTTCGGGCGGATGGCTCCGTCAATCATATCGTCGAGTTCGATCCATACGAGGGCTCGCTCTTACGCACCTACGGCGGTCAAGGCTACGAAGATGGTTCCTCTTGGACTCGCGGTCAGTCCTGGGGACTGTACGGTTTTATGATGAGCTTCACGCATACAGGTAAACAGGCGTACTTGGATACGGCGAAACGAATCGCGCATTATTTTATCGCTAATATTCCTGAAAACGGTATCATTCCAATCGACTTCCGTCAACCGAAAGAGCCGGCTTACGAGGATTCGACGGCGGCTGCCATCGCTGCCTGCGGACTAATCGAGATTGCGAAGGCTGTTCAAGAGCTTGAGAGGGATTTGTATTTAAGCGCCGCTCTAAAACTATTAAAGACGTTGGATGCTTCGTGCTGCGATTGGAGGATGGAGACGGATCATCTGCTTATTAATGGTTCTGCAGCGTACCACAATCCGGATCGACATACACCGATTATATATGGCGATTATTATTTCATGGAGGCCTTGTTCAAGTTGAAAGGCAATGATCTGTATTTATGGTGACCTATCGTGATTCTACGCTAAATTCGTATATAGGATGTTGGGATTATCGGTTTCAAGGAGGAGAACTTCGTTGAGCTATTTAAAGATTTGGGATGCGCCTGCAGGGGCAGTTGGCCGGGAAGATTTCGAGGTAAGCGTCCGCATCCCCGGAGAGAAATGGGAGCCGCTTTTCGTTTACGAAGCGAAGGTGGATATGCACAATGTCAGACAGGCCTCCATGTCTTTTTTTGACATGGGTGGACCGGTGGAGGTACGGGTCGTGAGCCGGAAGGGAACTATTCACCAAGCTGTCATCCGTCCGCTCTCGAAGAGGATCCCGTTCGAAGTGGAAGATACGGCCGTTATCTTCCGTTTGAAAGAGCCATGCAAACTGTCTATTGAAGTGAACGGGGACCGATTTAGCAATTTGCATCTTTTCGCGAATGCGCCTGAGGACAATCCCCCGCTGCCAGACGGGCCGAACGTGCTGTTTCTGAAGCCTGCCATTCACAGAGTGGAGGATATTCACCGTTTGGCGAATCATCCGCTGCCTGGGGGAGCGGCACCGGAGGTGATTTATTTCGGGCCGGGGATGCATTATCTGGAGGAGACGATCCTCCGTATTCCGTCCGGGAAAACCGTCTATATTGCCGGCGGCGCTATCGTTGTCGGTTCCCTTGTTTGCGATCATGTACAAGATGTCGCCATACGCGGCAGAGGCGTGCTATATTTATCTGACTTCCACCGATTCTCCGCCTTTCGGGGCGTTAGGATCATGTTCTCGCACCATATTTCAGTGGAGGGCATCGTGCTGCTCGATCCGCCGCATTACAGCATTTACATCGGCAAGTCCGAGCATATCCGGATCCGCGACTTCAAATCCTTCAGCACGCGGGGATGGTGCGACGGCATCGACATGATGTCCAGTTCGCATATCGAGATTGAGGATGTATTCCTGCGGACGTCCGACGATTGCATTGCCGTATACGGCAGCCGCTGGGATTATAAAGGGGATTCACGCTGCGTAAGCGTCAAAGACTCGGTCTTATGGGCCGACGTTGCGCATGCAATGAATATCGGCGGACATGGAGACTACCGCCGGGGCGGTGACTTGATCGAGGATATCCAGTTCAGCAATATCGATATTTTGGAGCATCATGAGCCCCAGCCAGGCTATTGGGGGGCCATGAATATTAATGTCGGCGATAATAATACGGTGCGCAACGTTACCTATGACAACATCCGTGTGGAGGATTTCGAACTAGGCCAGCTTGTGGACATCCGTATCGTGTGGAATGAGAAATATAACCCTGTTGCCGGCAAACGCATTGAGAATATTCATTTCCGGAATGTGTCCTATAACGGAAAAAATGAACATAAAAACCGAATTTACGGATTTGACCGGGAGCGGACCGTGGATGGCGTCACCTTCACCAATTTGCGTATTAACGGCGAATTGATTCTGGATGCGGAGCAGGGGCATTTCGACATTAATGAGCACGCGTACGGCATTCAATTTCAAAAGTGACGACAAGACGGTTCGAGCGAACTGGGGGACTGGATGCACGATCGGTTTCCCAGGTCGTTCTCCCAATAGATATCGTGAGGGGGCAGCCAAATGAAAGTAGACCGCGTGGGGGAAAGGCTAACACGCCTCTTTAGAAGGGATACTTTATTAATAAAAATCTTATCGTCCTATTTCGTTATCGTTATCGTTCTATTATCCGTTTTTTCCTTTGTCTTATTTCGTGCCTACAGCAATAAAAGCATAGAGCAAGTCAGTCAAACCTCTGAAAACTTTATTTCGCAATCTTATTATATTGCAGATACAATGCTCATAAATGTCTATTATAACTTTTATCAGTTATTTAATAATAGTATAGATAATGATCTTAATTACGGCTTGTACGTTGATAAAATAGATCAATTTGCCGATCAAGATGTATTAAAGAAATTAAAGCAATATGCGAAGTCAAATCCGCTTATTAGCTCCCTTTATATTTATAATGCAAAGGCTGACCGGGTATTTTTCACGATATCCGAGGTAGGAGAAGGAATTCAGTCGACAACGGATTTTTTGGATCAAGACATAATCCGTACGCTGAGGAATAAGGAACATAACGTTTCGAATGCATATTTTACGAGAAAAGTTAATTATGCAATAAATAATAACGATGTAAGCGAAAATTTATTGACCCTGGTTCTTACAAACACTTCATATAAGGGTGAAGTTGAATCGTCATTAGTCATTAACTTAAATCAAAGAATACTGCAGCAAATGGTTACCATCGGAAGCGCCGGGGATCTTAATCAAGTATTGATCATGTATAAAAACGGGAATGTTTTGTCTCATGATGACACTTCCATGATAAATACAAACCTTTCCAATGAAAGCTTTGCAAAGCAAATCATGCATTCCAACAATGAAAAAGGCAGTTTTATAACGAAGATTAACGATAAGGAATCATTGGTCAGCTATGTGAAAGCAAAACATTTAGGTTTGATTTTCATAGGCATTGGCGAATATAACAAGCTATTATCGTCGGCATATTCCATGCAAAAGACATTAATGATTTTAACCGCTATTTTTATGCTGGCGGGAATCGTTTTAGCTATCATTTTTACTTCAAGCATCTATAATCCCTTTAGAAAGCTGCTTCATAAATATAGACTGGATTCAAACCGATTATTGAATGATAAGAAGAAGACCTTATTAGGTAAAATAGTGGACGGGGAACTGGACGAGAAAATCTTCGACAAAGAGTATAGGATGGAGTGCGGATTAAGTTTTGACGCTCCATTCTTTTTGACCCTTGTGCTTAAAATGGATTATCTTGAAAATATTCTTTCAGGTAAATGGTCGAAAGATGTCCGATTGGTTAGATTCGCCATTATTAATATTGCATGTGAATTCTTTAGGGAAAAAAGCTTTAAGGCGGAGGGCGTTGATAACGGAAATGATTATGTCAGTATTATTTTGAACGTCCACCATAGAAGTGACGAGCCTTCAGATAACCTACTCGATCTTGTAAAGGAAATGCAAGATAAAGTAGAGAAATATTTGAAGATTTCGATATCTGCGGGAATAGGGGACGTTGTAGAAGGCATTGAAGGCATAAGCAAATCCTATCAGAATGCGCTGGCAGCTTCGAATTATCGAATGATATTCGGCCGTAAAGCAGTCATCGAATATGGCGAAATAGCGGAACGTAATGATAATGATCTGCAGGAATATCCTTATGATATTGAGAAGAGAATGATCGAAGCCATAAAGGAGAGCAATTTAAGAAAAATTGACGCAAGCCTTAATGAGTTTTTTGAAAGGCTTGCTTTGTTTAGCGCGGATGTAATCCATATAACGGTGTTGCAGTTAGCCGTGTTGCTTACAAGGACACTAAGTGGCATAGCCAAGACGAGTATAGAGAATGGTGAATACAGCATAAAGGTGCTGGTTTCCGAGATCCAAACCTGCGAAACATTGGATGAGATAAAAACGTATCTCTATTCACTCTGCATCAAAGTGGTAGAGACCAAAGGCAATGACGCTAAAGAAAATGTAAAAACCATGATTGCGAATAAAATTAAAGATTATATCGGAGAGCATTATAATAGTACAAACCTATCGACGGATACAGTGGCAAAGCATGCAGAGCTGTCTCCTAATTATGTCAGGTCTATATTCAAAGAGATAACGGGCATATCCTTGTCCGATTATATTACACAATGCAGGATGTCGGAAGCGCAGAGGCTTCTAATTGAAACGAATCATCCTGTCAGCAGGGTTGCCGAATTGGTTGGGTATCCAGAGAATAGCAAGCACTTCTTTACCGTATTTAAAAAACACTTTGGCAAAACCCCGGAAAATTATAGAATGATTATCCAGAACAACGAGAGTCCAGAAGCAAAAGTCGAATGGTAAAGCAGTACAGAGAAAAGAACCGACAGCATCCACGCTGTTGGTTCTTTTTCTTGTAAACCGCCGTAGTTCAAATAGCATCGGGGTACGCTGCAGCGTGTTTTTGAACTGGTTCAAATACCATCAAACCGGGTTTTTGATAAAACGAGAACTTGAAGAGTCATGCAGGTGACATTAGAGTCAGAAGGGAAAAGGCCTTCGGTATTTCCACGACGCGAGCCGATAGATTTATTCGTGAGGGAAGGGTGATAAAGATGGATGTGGCTTTAAGCAATAAAAAAGCGGACAGGGTCGTCATGAAGAAGAAAAAAAAGAGCTTCCTATCCGATGTGAAACAAAACTTCTATTTGTATTTATTGGTTTTACCAGGCGTTTTATTTTTCGTGATTTTCAAGTACTTGCCAATGGTAGGGATCGTCGTAGCTTTTCAAGATTTTAATGCGGTCAAAGGAATATTTAAAAGTAAATTTGTCGGTTTGAAAAATTTTGAATACTTCTTCACTTCAAAGGATTGGCTTGTTGTAACCTGGAACACGTTGTATTTAAATCTATTGTTTCTTATTACCGGATTGTTTTTTTCGATCCTCATTGCCATTGTGCTATCTGAAATCGGCTCCAAGTATTTTAAGAAAGTGACGCAATCGCTTGTCATTTTGCCGAATTTTATATCCTGGACATTAGTTTCGATGTTTGTTTTTGCATTATTATCGACGGATGTCGGATTGATTAATTCCGTTTTAAAAGCGTTTGGGTTTATTCAGGAAGGAAAGGAAATCAATTTTTATTCCAACCCTAGCTTATGGGTCGCAATACTGGTTGTTCTAAAAATATGGAAAGCCGCTGGCTTCGGTTCCGTTGTCTATCTGGCTGCTATAGCAGGCATTGACCAGGAAATCTATGAAGCAGCCAAAATCGACGGAGCCGGCCGTATGCAGTGCATTACAAAGATTACGTTGCCGCAGCTTAAAACGACAGCAGTGCTTTTGACCCTGTTCGGCATCGGAGGCATATTCCACGGGGATATAGGAATGATCTATGCGATTGTAGGAGACAACCCTTATTTGTATGATACGACCGATGTCATTGACACTTATGTATTCAGAATGCTTAGACAGATGAATGACATGAGCATGTCTACTGCGATCGGACTTTATCAATCGCTTGTAGGTTTTGTCATCGTATATATAACGAATTATTTTGCCAAGAAATATGATTCGGATTCAGCTATTTTTTAAGGAAGGAGATAAAACAATGAAACGCAGCTTGGAGAATAAAGCAATAGATACATTTTCTTATCTGTTCATGGGCCTATTTTCAATCTTTTGCATTGTGCCTTTTATCCTTATTTTATCAAGCTCCTTATCTGACGAGAAATCCGTGCAATTGACCGGCTTTTCTCTTATTCCTAAACATTTCTCGTTATTTGCTTACAGGGTCATATTTCAGGATAACGCCATATTCAACGCTTACAAGACAACGATCATTTTCACGGTCGTGGGTACGATCCTTTGCCTGCTCGTTACCAGTGCGATGGCTTATGCCCTTTCGGTGAAAACGTTTACCCACAGAAACAAAATTGCATTTTTCGTCTATTTTACGATGCTGTTTAACGGAGGTTTAATACCTACCTACCTTCTTATCTCCAAGTATTTGGGTTTAAACGATAATATCTTAGTTTATATTCTACCGGCCTTAGTTAATCCGTTTAATATGTTTCTGTTAAGGAACTTCTTCAAGCAAATACCGGATTCGCTGGCGGAGTCCGCCAAAATCGATGGCGCGAATGACATCTATATTTTATTTAAAATCATCCTTCCGTTAGCAAAACCTGCAATTGCGACGATCGGATTGTTTTATGGACTCGGTTTCTGGAACGAATGGTTTACAGCCACTCTTTTTATTTCCGATAAGGACCTGTATTCTTTGCAATATTTGATCATGAAGGTATTGAGAGAAATAGACTTTGCCAATCAACTGAATCAAATGCAGGGAATTACAGTTGCTAATTATGTCGTTCCGGCCAATACTGCCAAAATGGCTACTGCCGTAGTCACTGTAGGTCCCATTATATTCGTGTATCCATTCCTGCAAAAGTACTTTGTTAAGGGATTAGTAGTTGGAGCTGTTAAGGGCTAGACCCGCGAGAGCGGTTTAGTATATAGGATGGATTATAAAAAGGGAGGAAGAAAAATGAACAAAAAGTTTGTTGTAATACCGCTTGCTGCAACAATCCTTGCTGCGTCAATCGCTGGGTGCAGCAAGGAATCAAACAAGCCGAGTGAGAGTGAAAGCACTGCGCCTGCCGGCAACACGGCAGAAAGTACAGCGCCCGCAACAAAGGATCCGGTTACGCTTAATATTCGTCTGTTCGGGACCGAGAACGGGATGTATCGCGATGTCGATCCCGTCATTAAGGAGTTTGAGAAACGTACGAAGGATACGCTTAATACGACTTTGAATCTTTCCTTTACACCGCCTGCCGACTATGGTCCAAAGCATGAATTATGGATCGCATCGGGAGAGGACATCGACCTCTTCAACCCGTGGTCAAAGGATAAATTCGCTAGAGACGGCGCATTGGCAGATTTAAGCGAATACTTTAACAACCCTAAATATCCAGGACTTCAGAAGGCCTTCTCGGAAGAATATATCAATGACAATAAGATCAACGGCAAACTCTATGCGATTCCGCTTGCAAACGCTTTTATGGATATGGAAGGCGTCTGGTATCGGAAAGATTTGGCGACCAAGTATGGATTGAAGGATATCGGCAGCTATGATGATTTGTATAACTTCCTTGAAAAAGTAAAAGAAAACGAAAAAGACATGACGCCGTTCGGAAACTATGGCAATACGGCATTCTTCAAACTCTTTACCGATATCAATGCGCAACAGCTGGAAGGGAACGTATTTCCATTCATCGGCGGTTCGAATCCGAAGAGAAATTTCGTTTACGTTCAAATCGCAGACGATGGGAAATCCGTCGCGGGCGTGGCGGCTTATGGAGATCCGGCATCCGAATGGGCGAACATTAATTCGGAGTACGGTCTGGATTATCTGATGAACCAGTTCAACCAAGCGAAACGGTTTAACCAATTCATTCCGGCAGATACCATGACGGCTTCAACTGGAACAGGAAAGCCTGTCGCTGCGGGTTACGGAACATTAAATGGGTTTACTGGGGAACAAGCCAAGCAAAAGGCGTTGGATCCGAATGCGGAGCTTGGTTTCTGGCCGATTGCCAAGAACAATCAAGAAATGACACCTGGAACGCAATCTACGGATGGAAAGGCAGGCAATTTCATTGCCATACCTGCTGCCTCCAAAAAAATTGATAGAACAATGGAATTCCTGGATTGGATTTTCTCCAGTCAGGAGAACAATGACTTATTTACGTACGGAATCGAAGGCAAGAACTGGGAAGCTGTAGGAGATAAACAGTGGAAGATTCCGGATGGCGTCGATCCGACTAAAAATTACGCTTTCCCCGCTTTCGAGTTGACTTGGAATTCGAATTATTATCGAATTCCCGCAGGATTGCCGGAGCAAATTCAACGCTATTATGAATATCAATTCAAGCCGGATACCTATAAGAAAAATGTATTGGCAGGATTTACATTCGATCAAGAGCCTGTAAAAAATGAAATCGCCAAATGCACCACTGTCATGGATAAGTATCTTCCATTCTTATTGTCCGGTTTCGGCGACGTTAATGAGAATTTGTCGAAGATGAATAAGGATTTGAAGGATTCGGGCGTAGAAAAAATTAAAGAAGAATTGAAGAATCAAATCAATGCCTTCCTTGCTCAAAAGAAGTAATACACGCTGAAGCCCTATCGCAATGAATGAGGAGCACTTGTCGATTCTGGTCAATCAGATCGGTAAGTGTTCCGATCTCCAGAACGTTGCCGGCTATCCGATGGTTGAGGATTGGTGATAGGATTCTCGCAAGGAGAATCGGTCAATTATGAAAACGCTTACAAAACTATAAGTCGTCTTTGCGTCAGGCGTAGACTTGGACCAGCGAAGGCTGATCCTCGCAGACAGGCTGAACTCGCTTCGGCGGTTTAGTATAGATTTGCAACTGAAATCAGAGAGGAGAGCAGTAATGACAATGAAAGTAAAACAGGTCGTACGTTTGGCCCGCCAGGGGCTCAATCTGGAAAGGAGGTCTTTGAGATGAAAGGGTTTCTGACCAAATGCAAACACATCGTATTATCCCTGCTCATTGTAAGCGGGATCCTACCGGTCGGCAATGCAACCGTACAGGCTGCCGAAGCTTCAGGCATTGCGCCCTATACCCCTTATGTGTCCAATGTGCCAACGCCGCAAAATAGCGCAGTTATCAATCCGAACTATGACCGAAGCTATGACGACTATGTAGTAAAAGGTCCGACAGGAATCGTCCATCCGGGTATTCTGCAATCGCGATCGGATCTGAACACCATGAGGGATATGATTTGGCTGGGCAAAGAGCCTTGGGCATCTGCATTCGATGTGTTCAGAAGGTCAGCCGAATCTTCGAAAAATGTAGCGATCTATGGGAACGGAGGAACGCAAAAGGAGTTCACCTATCCTCAAGTCTCCGACAGCAACGGGGACAAGCAATTGCGTCAGGATGCCACGACAGCCTATCAACAAGCGCTCATGTGGTACATCACGGGGGATGAAGTTTATCTGAACAATGCCAAAAATGTATTGGACGCATGGGCTTATGGGCTTAAGCAATTTTTCGATACGACGGAACCGGCCAATTGGGATACGATCTCGCAGGTATGGGGGGCATCCAGCGTTCTCGCCTCGGGTGTAGCAGGCCAGAAGATGGCTGCCGCGGCAGAAATTCTCCTCTATACGCCAAGCTCCGGATGGTCCCGAGACGCCGAAGGCAATATCGATTATGAAAAAAAGAAGGTCTTCGACAATTTCTTAAGACTCATCTGGCAGGAAACGAACAAGTGGTTCGGATTTTATAATCAAGCGGCCGTAGGGAATATGGGGTATATTTCCATTTCCATCTTCCTGGACGATATTAACGGTTATAACGAAGCGGTGGAGCGGTTTGCCGTCAATAAAAAAGCCGTAGACCAAGATAATGCAAGCGGGGCAGAAAGTATCAATTTCTCGCTCGCCGCGGCGATAATGGATAATGGAGAGGTCGTCGAGATGGGACGCGATCAGGGTCACTCGAACCTTGACGTGGCGACATACGGCGTAACGGCCCGAACCATTCATGTCCAGGGGACGAAGCTTGATCCTGTTACCGGGGTTCCGGTTGCCGAGGGCGGAGTAGACCCCTTCGAATTCCAGGATCAAAAGCTGCTAAAGGCCCTCTCTTATTATACGAAATACAATGCAGGGTACGATGTAGAATATTTCCCTCATATCAACGGCGTGGGACAAAAGACTGGGTGGACCGGCATCAGTCCGAGAGGCGGGTCCATAACAGAAGCCGCTTCCATCTACAATTATTATAAATATGAGAAAGGATATTCCGGCGGTAAATATGACGAATTGTTCAAATATCCCGAGATCTTGATGGAGCATCCTGAAGTTCCGGCCATCGATACGCCGGGGTCTGGCCAGCTTCTCTTTACCCCTGCGAACGGGGCTTTGGACACGGAGCCGAAGGGTCCGCCGCAGCCTTTGCAGGAAGCGGGAAATTTATATGGTCTATATAACCGTTACCCGGCTGTGCCTTTTTCCTCCAACAACGCAGTTTGGTTCAAGAACGGTTTTGTAAAACCTGGAATCGCCAGTTATCTGGACGAAAACGGTGCCGTCCAATACAAAGCCGAAGGGACGATGAACGGCAATTGGTTCGGCTACGAAAACTTCGATTTCGGTTCGGTTCCCGCAGATACGCTCGCGTTCACCTATGCCCAAAACTCGTCGGCCGGGTCGATCATCACGATGTACGTTACCGAGCCCGACGTGAAGTTGGACGACGTTTCCATGGCCAAAACGACGCCGACAGCCATCTTTAAGGTTCCCCATACAGGCTGGTGGACCATACCGAACACCTATGTTCAGAAATTCGAGAACATCGGCGATACACTGAAAGGCAAGAAAAATCTGTATTTCAAAACGACGGGCTCCAACAATGCCTATAATTTTGCCGCCGAAGCGCGCTGGTTCCAATTTTCCGGCGGTTTTGCCAAGACCGATAACAAGGCGATTAAAGCCCCGATTACAAGCGGAACAGGTTATGTGAAGAACGAGGTGACGGATAACGTTACCCTGACAGACGGCGGTTATATCGGGTATCGCAACATGAATTTTGACAGCGGCACCGTACAATTGCTGTTGAATCATAAAGCTGCGGGAAGCGGCATGCTTGAAATGAGGCTTGGAGGCCCGCAGGGCCAGCTCGTCAAGAGCTATCCGATTGCGGATACGGCAGGCAGCACGGTGACCGCCGCTTTCGATCATCAGAACGATGAGATTATTTACGGCAATAACGGAGGCAACAACGATTTTTATTTGGTCTACAAAGGGACCGGCGCATTGACCTTAAACAGTTTTAAATACGTAACGCCATCCTCTTCCGGAGCGGTTCAATCGACAAAGCGGCAGGGCGGAAGCTATCTTTCCGATCTGTACGGCAATGCTCAGAAAATGGGTGATCACGTCGTGTTACCGGGAGACGGCTCCGCATTAACCTATCGCAATGTCGATATGGGGGTCAAAGGCGATGACCGGCGCTTTATGGTTTTGCGGGTGAAGAGCAACGAGCCTGTCGTCATGAAAGCCATCGATCTTGGCAGTGGAGATGCGGCTGCCAATACCGTAGCTGAATTTGCCGTTCCGAATACGAACGGCGAGTTCGTCACGATCGCGTACGATTTGGCGAAATCGGGTTATGCTGCGCGAGAAGGCGCGATTTATCTCAGGCTGCAAGCAACCGGCGGAACTGCCGATGGCCGAGCGGAAGTCGATTACTTCAGTTTCGACAATGCGGATATCCCGTTTGTCGATCTGCTGCAAGCGGCATCCATCGGGTCCGATCATCCGGGCGATCCATCCATCGCAACGGCGGGCGATACCGTGACCTTATCGTTTACCGCAAGCGAACCGATCGATAATGTTGCCGTTTATTTCGGCGCTGCGAAGATGGATGCCGTTTCCGCAGATGACCGTCATTTTACCGTGACGCACAAGCTTGGCGAGAGCTATACGCCTGGCAAAATCCAGTTCCGCATCGACTACAATCAAGGCGCGAATTTCGGAAAATCGGTCAAAAGCACGACGGATGGCACCACGGTGACGATCGTGAATGAAGACGGACTCCTCAACGATGTATTTAAGGGGCTTTCTTTGATTGATTCATCGCCGGGCCGGGGCTTGGATGCGACCATTCAGCAAGTGTCCGCTCTGTTTGACGTGAATGCTGCCACCGTATCCGATTTTCGCTCCGATAACGGAGGCTGGGGCTCTTGGGTTGCCTTTGACCTCGGCGATCGAGACAAGGCGCAATTATCTCAAGTCAAATTGCTTGCAAGTCAAGGCGCTCCCGCCCGGGCGACAGGCGTTGTCATCCAGGGGACCAACCACATCGGTTATGAGCCGTGGGTGACGTTGACCGCCCCAGCTGTAAATGCGTTGGATTGGCAGACATTCCCTGTTCAGAATTCGAAAGCCTACCGCTATATCCGGATTTACAATGGGGCCCAATGGTTCGGCAATCTTGCCGAAATCAAGTTCTATGGTACCGTCGTACACGAAAGCCCGGTCCTACCGGACACGGTTACGCTGAAGTCGGATAATCCGGAGGATTCTTCTCTAGCTGTGATTGGGGATACGGTCACCTTGGATTTTGCCGCCGGTAAAGCGCTTCAGAACGTCAGGGTTTATTTCGGCGATCAATTGGCGGATATCGCTTCCGGCGACAGTCAGCATTGGAAAGCCCGGTATAAGGTTGGAGCCGCTTATCGAACGGGGCCTGTTTCATTTACGATCTTGTACGATAATGGGCCTGTCGTGACCGGTACGACGGACGGTACGTCGGTAACGGTCATCGATCCGCTTCAGCTTGCGCTCGATAATGCGGCAAATCTTGAGGCGGGCAAATATTCGAGAGTGAGCTATCATCTGTACAGCGAAGAAGTGGAACGCATCCAAACGGAGATGAGTGCGCCGGATTATTCGGATTTGCAAATCGCCAAGGCGCTTTACGATGCGAGAAGCTTGCTTGCCCGCAACCCGTTGTCCCGCTATCCGTTTGAAGGTAACGCGAATAATGCGTTTGGGTCTGACAATGGGACGATCTCCGGCACCTCTGCGTTTAAAGAGGGGAAAGTCGGGAAAGCGATCGAATTGAACGGCACCAACAGCTATGTTACGCTTCCCGCCGCACATCCGATGTCCAGTTACGACCAAATCACCTTGTCAACCTGGGTGTACTGGAAGGGCGGGAAGGATTGGCAGCGAATCTTCGACTTCGGCAACGGCACTACTCAATATATGTTCCTAACGCCGAAAACAGGAAATTTCATGCGGTTTGCGATCAAGAACGGCGGCGCCGAGCAAACCGTACAAACCTCGCAGCTCCCAGAAAATACGTGGGTACATGTAGCGGTGACACTTGGGGACGGTAAGGAGAAGCTGTATGTGAACGGCGTCGAAGCGGCATCCGCTAACGTCACGATCAAGCCGAGCGACTTGAAGGCGACACTGAATTATATCGGGAAAAGCCAGTTTTCTTCAGACCCGTTGTTCAACGGCATGCTGGACGAATTCCGCATTTATGATCGTGCATTAAGCGCGAACGAGATCCTTCAGTTAGCGAACAATACGGCGCCGCAGGGGGACACATCCTTACTGGCGTACTTGCTGGATCAAGCTGCAGCGATTGATCCGGAAAATTACTCGGAGGAGAGCGTCAAAGTGCTTCAGGCTGTTGTCACAGAAGCGCAATCGGTGTATAACCGTGCCGGTGCCACGCAGGAAGCTATCGATGCAGCGTCAGCCAAGCTGAAGGAATTATTGGATATCCTGCAGGATCCGTCCCTGCCGGTGCTTGCTCCGATTGGCGATCAATTCGTCATTGCGGAGCAGAAGCTGACCTTTACCGTTCAAGAGATGAACGGCATTGAAGGCGCCCAATATGAGGCAGTCGATCTTCCGGAAGCAGCTTCCTTCAACGCGGACACACACACGTTCAACTGGACGCCGTCCAAAGCGCAATACGGCGTGCATATGGTGACCTTTACCGTCAAATCCGGAGAATTGTCCACCTCTAGAACCGTCAAGATCACGGTGACAGGAATACCGGTCATCACAGCTGATCCGGTTGTGGAAGTGACGGCGAAGATGCCGCTCACCTATCAGGTGCAGGCATCCGATCCTTCGGGCGTGAAACTGACGTACAAAGCGGCGAACCTGCCGGCAGGGGCAGCCTTCGACGCAGCTGCCGGCGTGCTCTCCTGGACGCCGGGGCAGGCGGATTACGGCAGCCATCCGGTCCTCTTTACGGTCAGTAACGGAATACGAGAGACCCAACAAACGGTAGATTTCAAAGTTAATCTGAACGTCATTCCGCCAGCAGGTTATACGCGGGGCAGTTACTATCTGTATCAGAAGGAAGCGACGCGCATCGGAGCGGAAATGGCAAAGCCGGAAGCTGACAAAATGCAGCTGGCAGCCGAGCTTGCACAGGCGGAAGCTAATCTTGTTCGGGTGCCGTTGTCTCTCTATTCGTTCGAGGGCAACGCGGATAATGCATTCGGTTATGCCAACGGGACGGTTTCCGGCACCCCTGCGTTCAAGGAAGGGCAAGTCGGGAAAGCGATCGAATTGAACGGCACCAATAGCTATGTCGCGCTGCCTTCTACGCATCCGCTGTCCAATTACAACGAGATCACCGTGTCGACCTGGGTGTACTGGAAGGGCGGCAACGCTTGGCAGCGAATCTTCGACTTCGGCAACGGCACGACCCAATACATGTTCCTGGCGCCGAGATCGGGCAACAATACGCTTCGGTTTGCAATCAAGAACGGCGGCGCCGAGCAAATCGTACAAACCTCGCAGCTCGCAACGAATACGTGGGTTCATGTGGCGGTGACACTCGGGAACGGCAAGGAGAAGCTGTATGTGAACGGCGTAGAACAGGCTTCCGCTAACGCCACGATCAAGCCGAGCGACTTGAAGGCGACACTAAATTATGTTGGAAAAAGCCAGTTCGCTTCAGACCCGTTGTTCAACGGCATGCTGGACGAATTCCGTATTTATGATCATGTATTAAGCGCGGAAGAGATTCTTCAGTTAGCAAACAATACGGCGCCGCGCGGGGACGATTCCTTACTGGCGTACTTGCTGGATCAAGCGGCAGCGCTTGATGCCGAGCTTTACACCGAATCGAGCTGGCAAGCATTGACGGATACGGTTACGAACGCCAAAGCTTTGCCTGCAGATGCCGCCCAAGACAGGATCGATGCACAATCTGCAAGTCTGCTGCAAGCAATAGAAGCACTGGAAGTAGTGGAGATCACGTCGTCGTTCGATCCTTCGTCTCCGAACGGCCTGAACGGCTGGTATACGGCACCCGTTACGGTGACGTTGTCTGGTTACGAGAATATACAGTACAGCCTAGATGGCGGAAGCAGCTGGAGTGTCTACGACGCGCCTGTCATCCTCGGGCGGGAAGGCTCGAACCAGATGCTGTATCGTCCTGGAACGGTAACCGGTTCGGTCTATCCGAAATCGGCGGAGGCGAAGATCGACCTGACCGCGCCTCAACTCACGATCTTCGGAGAAGCGTCCTATACGATTGATCAGACGGTCAACATCACATGCGAAGAGGCGGACAACGTCTCCGGCGTGACCGACTCGCCGTGCGACGCACCGCTAGTGGATGTCAAGGCGTATACGCTGCTGCCGGGCGTTCATAAGGTGACGGCGGAAGCGGAGGATGCCGCTGGACACCGCTCATCGGCCGAACATTCGTACAGCGTCACTGCGACGTTCGACAGTCTGTCTGCACTCACCGAAACTTTCGCGGCCGAAACAGGGGCAGCCGGCGCGCAGCAAGTTGTGACCTCACTTCAGCAGCAGCTGGCAGCGGCCAAAACGAAAGCGGCCGAAAGAAAAGGTGCGGAGGCTCGCAATCTGCTGCAGGCGTATATCGCAGACGCGAACAAGCAAAGCGGCCAAGTGTTCACTGCCGAGCAGGCGACTGTGCTGATTCGTTGGGCGCAGTGGCTGCACGACGTGACGCCGCTTGCGAGCGGAGCTCCGGGCAAACCGGTTCTGTCCGACAACAACGGGCATGACACGGGGCTGAAGGACGGCAGCTACACCGTCACCATGAACCTGTGGTGGTGGAACAACGGCACGGAGTTCAAGCTGTACGAGAACGGCAAGCTAATCGCCACGCAGACGCTGACGGACAACTCGCCGGAGGCGCAAACCGTGAAGACCGATATCGCGGGCAAAGCAAACGGTACGTACACGTACACCTGCGAACTCACGAACATCTTCGGCACGACCCAATGCGACCCGCGTGTCGTCACCGTCACCGACGCCGCACCGGGCAAACCGGTCTTGTCCCATAATAACTGGGACGGCGACGGGAATTACGATGTTACGATGAACATGTGGTGGGGAACAAACGGTTCCGAGTACCGCTTGTACGAGAACGGGACATTGATCGATTCGCAGACGCTGAGCGAAGCGACGCCTAAGGCCCAAAAGGCGGCAACGAGCATCTCCGGCAGAGCGCCGGGCGTATACGCGTACCGCGCCGTATTGGTCAATGCGGCTGGCGAGACATCCAGCGAAACGATCACGATTACCGTCAAGGAGCAAAAAGGCCGATAAACGAGTCAACTTGCGCATAATCATCGAAGCCCCCAATCGAATCCTCGTTGAATTGGGGGCTTTTTCTTGAAAACGGAAGAGAAGATTGAAGATGTACAACGACCCGTTAAATTCAAAGGCAAAGGATGGCTTGGCTATGGAAGTTAACTACAATTTATTATCGAAGAAGGGAGCTTGGGGAGATCAGGGGGACGGCACCTATGTCAATCCGGTCTTGCCCGGCGATTATAGCGATCCGGATGTCATTCGGGTCGGCGATGATTATTACGGCATCTCTTCTACTTTGCATTGCTCGCCGGGGATGGCAGTGCTGCATTCCAAGGATCTTGTGAATTGGAGCATGATCGGACATGTTGTGAATGATTTGACAAGCATTGGCCCGGAATACAATTACGATCGTATGAATCGATATGGCAGAGGAGTCTGGGCCGGCGCCATCCGATTCCATAAGGATAAATTCTGGGTCTACTTCTTCACGCCCGATGAAGGATTGTTTATGAGCACGGCTGTCGATCCGGCGGGACCGTGGGAGCCGCTTCATCGCGTCTGGGAAGTCAGCGGCTGGGACGACTGCTGTCCGTTCTGGGACGATGACGGGCAAGGCTACTTCGTTGCCACGAATTTTGCAGACAATTACAACATCCATTTATTCAAACTCAGTGAAGACGGCAGAGAGCTGCTGCATGACACCGATACGATCATTCATCAGTACAAAGGCAGCGAAGCCAATAAGATTTACAAAATAAACGGATCCTACTACTTCTTCCACAGCGAGGTTCGCCTGGAGGAGGCCGGTGAAGTCCGAGTCGTCATGATGTTAAGGTCCGAGCATATTTACGGGCCCTATGAGGAGAAGGAAATTATCCATACGCACGGAAAGGAAATCGACCGGGAGCCGAATCAAGGCGGACTGCTCGATACCGTTACCGGAGAATGGTACTTCATCAGCCACCAGGGATCGGGCGATTTCGAAGGGAGACCGCTTCACTTGCTGCCCGTCACATGGGATGACGACTGGCCGATGATCGGTGACGACATCGACGGCGACGGAATCGGAGAGATGGTATGGGGCGGCAAGAAGCCGATTAGCGGGCATCCCGCGACAGTTCTTTCCACGAATGACGATTTTGACCGGGTGGTGCTTGAGCCGTATTGGGAGTGGAACCATCAGCCAAGAGCCGACAAATGGTCATTAACGGAACGGCCGGGCCATTTGCGCCTGTATGCGTGCCTACCTATCGATAAGGACAATTTTTTTACTGTTTGCAATGTTCTTTCGCAAAGAGCATTCAGAACCGATCAGAATGCGGCAACGGCAAAAATAGAGATCGGCGGCATGGCGGACGGGCAAGAAGCGGGCCTTTGCCATTTTGCGAAAACCTATTGCACGATTGGCGTACAGCAACGGAATGGGACAAGGATCCTGAAGTTCAACCATTCGGGTACGGTAGAATGGGGTCCGGAATTAACGAGTTCTACCCTTTGGTTAAGGTCTGTGTGGAACATAGACGGAATCAGCCGGTTTGAATATAGCGTCGACGGCGTACAATTCATAAGCTTTGGAGACGCGTATCAGCTGGGATGGGGGAATTACAGGGGCGATCGGATCGGGTTATACAGCTATAACTGCGAAAGAGAGCAGGGTTATATGGATGTAGACCAATTTAGCTATGAGGTTGCCGCGAGGGGCCGATGAGACAATTAAGCCTGTATTAGGGCAGAATGGCGCGAAATTTTATGGAGTCGAATCGTAGAATCTACATTTGTTATAAGGAGATTTCTTGCAATGAAATTACAATATAAACGTGCATCCACTAAGTGGACGGATGCCTTACCAACCGGCAATGGTCGCTTAGGTGCAATGATGTTCGGCGGACCGGAAACGGAACGGATTCAATTAAATGAGGATACCCTTTGGTCTGGCGGTCCCCGCAATACGGATAATGACAATGCCGTCCATATCCTTCCCGAGGTCAGAAAGCTGGTTGAGGAAGGCGACTACGCGGCAGCCGATCAATTATGCAAAAAAATGATGGGTCCATATGTACAGTCGTATTTACCGATGGCCGATTTATACTTGAAATTTCTACACGGCAATATTGTAAAGAATTATCGCCGGGCACTGCATCTCGAAGACGGTACTTCCACTGTGGAATATCAGATAGGAAACGTCACTTACACAAGAAGACTGTTTGTTTCCTATCCAGACCAAGTCGTTGTTCTTAGACTTGAAGCAAGCAGCCCTGGCAAATTGAATTTCCTAGCCCGGCTTGAGAGTCCGCTGCGTTATGAGACCGCTTACGAGAAAGATTGTCTCCTTGTGCGCGGCGATGCACCGGAACACGTAGATCCGAATTATTATGCGACGGATACGCCTCTCATCTACGGTGAGAAGGGCAATTCGAATGCTATGCGATTCGAAGGGCGTTTATCAGCGAGCTTGGAAGATGGACAGGCTTCCTATACCCATGATGGTTTGTCCGTAACCGGCGCAACTGCGGTCACCCTTATCTTTAGTGCGGCGACAAGCTTTAATGGGTATGACCGCTCTCCTGGCAAAGAGGGTAAGAATGAGTCCGCCGCAGCCGTGTATGATTTGGAAAGTGCCAGAAAGCTTTCTTATTCTGATTTGCTGAATAGACATATTCAAGATCATCAGCAGTTATTCGGTCGAGTGGAGCTTAGTCTTGGCAAATCACTGGCGCCAGAAGACTGCTCGACGGATGCATGGATTCGTGACTACGGAGCGAATGATCCAGCGCTTGTCGAGCTACTCTTTCATTACGGCAGATATTTGATGATCGCAAGCTCGCGTAAGGGTACTCAGCCTGCCAATCTGCAGGGCATTTGGAATGAAGAGACAAGAGCACCCTGGAGCAGCAACTGGACACTGAATATTAACGCCGAGATGAACTATTGGCCTGCCGAAACCTGTAATTTGGCAGATTGTCATACTCCTTTGCTCGATTATATTGAAGAATTATCGGTGAATGGTCACAAAACGGCAGCTGCCAATTATGGAGCACGCGGTTGGACCGCACATCACAACAGCGATATTTGGCGGCAGTCCTCGCCTGTTGGAGATTATGGACACGGGGATGCAAGTTGGGCGTTCTGGCCGATGGGCGGGGTATGGCTCTGTCAACATCTGTGGGAGCATTATGCGTTTGGGCTCGATAAGAAGTTCTTGAGGGAAAGGGCCTATCCGATAATGAAAGGCGCAGCCTTATTCTGTCTGGACTGGCTGCACGAGGATAAGGAAGGACGCTTGATTACATCGCCATCCACTTCCCCAGAGCACAAGTTCCGTACACAGGATGGCCTAGCTTCGGTCAGTTCCGCATCGACTATGGATTTGTCTTTGATCTGGGATCTATTTACGAACCTAATTGAAGCTTCAACTATCCTTGGCATAGACGAATCATTCCGGGGATTATTGGCAGAGAAACGGAGCCGCCTGCATCCACTGCAAATTGCAAGCAATGGAAGACTTCAGGAGTGGTCGAAGGACTTCGAAGATCAAGATCAGTTCCATCGTCATGTCTCCCATTTATTCGGAGTCTATCCTGGACGACAATTGACATGGCGGGAAAGTCCGGCATTGATGGCTGCTGCCAGACGGTCGCTGGATATCCGCGGAGATGGAGGAACCGGCTGGAGTCTTGGTTGGAAGGTTGGATTATGGGCGCGATTCGGTGATGGTAACCGTGCATTAGGTTTAATAACGAATCTCCTGAGGTTGGTTGAAGATGATAAGGAAAACTATCATCAAGGTGGCGTTTATTCCAATCTATTCGATGCTCACCCACCATTCCAGATTGATGGCAACTTCGCTGCAACATCGGGAATCGCCGAGCTTCTATTGCAATCGCATCAAGGACTGTTAGAACTGCTGCCGGCGCTTCCCGATGCCTGGCCGGAAGGTTATGTGAAAGGATTGCGTGCAAGAGGCAATTTCGAAGTGTCGATGGAATGGAACGAAGGAGAAGTTAACACTGCTGACATTATCTCTCATTCCGGGGGGATCTGCCGAGTATGCGCTTCCGTTCCGCTTCGAGTGGAATCAGAAGGCATCACGCTTGAGATACAGCCGGATGAGCAAGGAATGCTGACATTCGAGACGAATCCGCAAGGCAGGTACCGGCTGAGACGATAGCTTTTTTCTGGAATGATGATTTTGACTAGTCGGTGCTAGAGTCGTATTGGGAATGGATTTATTATGAGGTCACCAATCATGCATAAAGGGAGTGGAGTATGGTATGAAAGCGCCATTGTTTAGAGACCCCATCTATGACGGTGCGGCGGATCCTACAGTCATCTGGAACCGGCAGGCCAAGGAGTGGTGGATGATTTATACGAACCGCAGGGCAACGCAGGAAGGTCCCAAATTCGGCTGGGTGCATGGCACCGATCTCGGCGTTGCTTCTTCATCGGATGGCGGATCAACCTGGTTATACCGGGGGATCCTGGAAGGCCTCGAAACGGGCTGGGGCAGGAATACGTTCTGGGCGCCTGAAATCATTTGGCATGACGGGCTGTACCATATGTATGTCACATACGTTCACGGCGTACCGAAAGATTGGACGGGCAAGGCTCGGATTCGGCATTATACAAGCCCCGACCTTATTCGTTGGGCGTTCCAATCCACGCTTGGCCTTAGTGAGGAGAACGTGATCGATGCCTGCGTGTACCGGCTGCCGGACGGCACGTTTCGAATGTGGTTTAAGCAGTGGAATCATACCTATGCTGCCGAGAGCAAGGATCTGTATGATTGGCAGCCGATTGGTCCGGTAATAACCGAAAGAGGCCACGAAGGGCCGAATGTTTTCCGCTTGGGCGGCTATTATTGGATGATCATAGACGAGTGGCGCGGTCAAGGCGTGTATCGCTCGAATGATCTTGAGACGTGGGAACGAAACGGCCTCATTCTCGATCAACCTGGCAGCCGTGAGGATGACGGAACGATCGGCCTTCACGCCGATGTGGTCGTCCAAGGCGATGAGGGGTATATCTTTTATTTCACTCATCCTGGCCGTGTTCATGGGCACAATGAAGATTCGGGCTATGAACAGCGTCGCTCATCCATTCAAGTTGCCAAGCTGGAAGTGGTGGACGGCGTGCTGATCTGCGACCGCGACAAGGAATTTGAGCTGAATCTCAGGGCGGAAGATTGATCTTCTAAGGCAGGCTGGTCGATATCGGACAGAAGTAGAGAATGATTATACCAATGGCCGAGGATCCATGCACCGGTGCACACAGTGTATTAACCGTGCTTGGGGCTCTGATGACAACTGTTAAGAGTGTTGTGTTATCTATTCCCAACATACTTCTTTTGGATATAGACACTGCAAGTCATCCACAGATCACATTGGTCCTATAATAAGAAGCCGTAGATATATCTGCGGCTTCTCATTATAGTCTTACGGATGAATTACCAGCCTCTTGGTGCGTGTCAGTCATAGGCGAAGGGGGCGCATTAAGCCTTCGCATCGCACAGCCTTGTTTAAGCTAGATTCACTATCCCCTAAACCGTTCAACAGGAAGCCCCGTTACCCCAACCTTCACACGGAATACTCCCCCTGCATGCGGTTGATCCGCCAAACTTTTCTCATCGATTCCTACGCGCGCCGTCGTAATAAATAACTCATCGAGCTCGGGGCCGCCGAACGTGCAGGAAGTGACTTGCGCCGCAGGGACCGGAACGGACAACAGCATCTCGCCGGTGATCGGGTTCCAACGCGTCACTTGCCATCCTCCCCAATGGGCGATCCACAGCATGCCTTCCGAGTCGATCGTCATGCCATCGGGATAACCTTCTGCTTCCGGTACCGTAATGGCTACGCGGCGATTGCTAACGGATCCCGTCGCTGCATCATAATCGAAAGCAAATACTTGCCGTGTCGGCGTATCGATGAAATACAGCGTTGTTCCGTCTGGCGTCCATGCCAAACCATTGGAAAGGTTAACCTCGCTGACAAGCGTCTTGACGGTATGATCAACATCCAGACTGTATAACTTGCCATTGCCTGCTTGATCGTTCAAGGACATGGACCCCGCCAAGTAGCGGCCGGCCGGATCGCATTTGCCATCGTTCATCCGATTACCAAGCTCGGGGCCTTCGGCCTTGGCAAGCAGGGTAAGTTCACCTGACTCGGGATTCAGAGCATAGTAGCCGTCTTGCAAGGTAAGAACCAGTCCTCCCGATTGTCTAGGAATGATCGAACTTACGTAAGGGCCAACTTCGATATAGGAAGAGGCAGTAGGATTACTTGGATCACAGATATGAATCCTGCTCGCCAGAATGTCTACCCAATAAAGGCGTGCATCAGTGGAATCCCAGATGGGACCTTCGCCTAGTTGTGCTTGCGCATCATAGACCAAACTTACTTCATACATATAGAGTCACCTTTCTCGTCATGAGCTTGATAGATGCTATAAACGTATCACGTCATCGGAAACATATTCAAGAGGCGCCACAGTTGGCTTACCTCATAGAGGCCGCGTAACTGCTTCCGGTACTCCCGTGGAGCAAGCCCGAAATAATGGACAAACCTTTTATTAAACGTACTGAGGGAAGTGAACCCAGCTTCCCTGAAGGCGGAACGATTCGCTTGACCAAGAAGGATAAGGTCGTTACGGTGTCCTATCTCGATACAGCTAAGGGCGAGTGGGTGAAGCTGCAGGACATTGAGATCGATCTAGGAAACGATGTGCTGGCTGGCGTTGGTGTCTTCGCGCAGTCGGACGTACTGACAGAATCGAAGATTTCCGATCTAGAGGTTACGAAGAAGTAAGCCCTTAAAGAACTAACCGTACTAAATACAGAAAGATCGCCTATCCTACCTGGCTTAACCAGGCAGTTGGCGATCTTTTTGACTTTCTGAACGGCTGATTGATGCCATGGACTACTTCGTTAATTCAGTCAATTCGAATAGGAGTTCATTCGCCATTCGTTTGTTTAGCTTATAGGTTTCGAATTTGCCGGCTTTCGCGGATAACGTTTTGATCGTTTCGATCTGCGTATCGGTCGGCGGCTGCGTTTCTATTAGCTTTTCATAGTTCTGATAGGCGACTTTGACTGCGCTTTCCGGCGTGAGCAAATCGATCAGGTCGTAGAGCGCCTTGCCCGCCGAGTCCACCGATAAGCCATAACCCGAATCCGTCGACAGCATAAACCGGTCCGGATACTTCTCGATAAGCGGTACGAAATCCTCCAGTTTATTGGTGCTGTCGTTACTGTATGCCGTGAACCCTGCGAAGAAATCGATATACAGATTCGGATGTTTCGTCAGCAGAGCTTCGATATTGGCCGGAGAGTTGTATGCATTCGCATGCCCGAAAATAATGGTCGTATCGGGGTGCTCGTTCAAAGCCTCTTCCAAATGAACGATAGGTTCGCCGTTGGGCGGATCGATATGCAGCAGGATGGGCACGTGATACTGCGCGGCTAGATCATAGATGCGCGGCAGATTGCCGTCATTCGGATGATTGGATTTCCAAGCTACCTTGGATACGATCGGCGAATAGGTTGAAGCGGCCGCAACTTCTCCGATGTTCAAATATCCTTGCTCCAAATTATTCCGTACGATCTCTATGCCCTCGTCTTCGTACATCGGAAATCCGGAGAAAGAAGGGTACACGCTCGAAGGCTGCTTGCGATACTGCTCCCAGGCTTGTTGATCCGTCGTTTGAGCGCTTGGTTCGGAAATATTGCCGAACAAAACGATGCGATCGATTCCGTATTGCCCCCACTTTGCAAGTGCGTTCGGATCAGCGGCATCATGGTTATGAATGTCGATGACGGTAAGATCTTTATAGACCTCGTACAATTCTGTGTTGGGGCTCTTGTTCTTTCTTATGCTTTCAATTAAGTCTGTATCTTGTTTAGGGGTATATTCCGTCAAAGGCTCGACGATTACTTCGCCGTCTTGATTCGATATCGCTTCAGCGGTCGAAGCGGGCGAGTCAGAGGATGAGGATGAGGTGGCGCTGTCCGACGATTGGCAGCCCACTAGTGATACTAGAGCGATAGACAATGCACTTATTGCAAAATAACGCGTAATCCGCAGCATGATTCGTTCCCCCGTCTTCAAAGTGTCCTAACGCTTTTACCTTGGAATAATTGAGGCATGACTCTAATGGTTGTGCCGCTGCCCCCGTTTATTAACGCCAGCAGCATCTCGGCTGCCCTCGTTCCGATCGTCGGATTATCGATGACGATGGTCGCAAGCGGCGGATTGTAATACTTCCCTACGAATAGTCCATCATAGCCGATGATCGAGTATTGATCAGGCACACGAATGCCTTCCTCGGCCAGATAGGATATGGCTCCCATTGCCATCAAATCGTTGGCGAAGAAGACGGCCCTAACGTCCGGGTGCAGACGAAGCAGTTGGCGCATGCTGTCTTGGCCTCCGGTGCCGGTGAAATCGCTGAATAGGACGGGAGTATGGTCGTTCGGCAAATTAGCTTCTTCGGTGGCACGGCGGAAGCCTTCCAACCGTTCCATGCTGATCTCGAGCTGGTCCGAACCGTTCACGAATGCGATCTTCGAATGCCCGCAATCGAGCAAATACCGCGTGGCCATATAGGCGCCTGCAACCTCGTCCGTATGAATGTTGGAGCAAGAAGGAGTAAGGATCGAGTTATCGAAGACGACGGTCGGTTGAACGGTTTGTCTAATCTCGTTATAGACCGGATGACTGGAATGGAAGGTGGTCAGCAGGATGCAGCTGCTTAGATTGCGGAGAGCAATCGTATCCGACAGTTCCCCTTGTACATAGCCGCTATCGCGCAAGGTGCAAATAATGGCACGATAATCGTGAAGGGCTAACGTTCGGTTGATGTAAGGAAGAAGCTCGAAGAACGCTGGACGCGCTTCATAGTCGCTGTCGCTAATAAAGATGCCGACGAGTTTGCTCTTCTGACTCACTAGCTCTTTGGCGGCGAGATTGGGCACATAGCCCAGCTCTTTGGCAGCGTCCAGGACAGCAGTTCTAGTCTTCGGTTTGACGCCGTAGTCGCCATTCAAGGCGCGAGACACCGTGCTTACCGACATGCTGCAATGCTTGGCGATGTCTTTAATGGATACTCGCAGAATAACCCTCCTTATTTCGGGAACGTTCCCAATTTTCATTTCTAGTATATATTGGGATTTATAAGCGATCAAGGTATTTTTGGGAACGTTCCCGAAAAAAGCCAAAAGCAAAGACTTCGTGTTCGAAGGCTCGTCCAAGTGGATCAAGCGAATGTCCGGCGGACGATTCGGGTTCCGATTCGGCGGCTCCGATCGTTGGATCGATGCGCTAGTGGATGCCGGAAGGAAAACATTTGTGCAAAAGACGGCAGAAGGTATTGTAACGGAGCTTGCGCAGCTGCCGCTGGACTATGATTTCAATTCTTCGTGCTATCATCAATGGAATGTACGTAAATTCGCATCTAGCTGGATTTTCTCGTTTAATGGCAGAACCGTCTACCGAGGCATGCTGTCTGTAAGTGAGGCATCCATTGGAATGGTTATGCATTATTGCGAAGCGGTGTTTGCCGGTGTTGATGTGACACGTCATTACGAGACGGAGTTCCGTTCAAGGGATGTAGTCTTTCATATATAGGTGTTCTTACTTGCATAATCCTATCAATAAGATAGCCGGCACATCCTATGTAGTAATATCGGAGTTCTCGCGTTTCTTTCTACGGATTTAGCACGTCGGGAACCTTTAACTGGGGAACAAAGACGTTTGGCGTACAATAAGAGCGGTCATAACCGTTACTCGCAACGATACGACGTGATGGGCGGAACTGTAGGTATAGGAACTGTAGACACACAGGCTAAGCTTCATTTCAGTATGGAGCGGTTTATAATTGTAATAAATTGTGTGTTGTATATATGAAACCATACATGATATTATGTAATTCCGCCGCTGAAACGGCGAACGATTACGAAGAGTTAAGCACTTAATTAAAAAAAGTGTTTGACAATCGAAATCAAAACATGATATATTCTAATTCCGGCCGAGAGAAACACGCCGGAAACGAGAAACACGAAGCAAAATAACTTGTTCCTTGAAAACTGAACAATGAGCGATATGTTTTAAAGCAAGTCAGCTTTTAA
>NZ_BTCK01000064.1:0-30203 GCF_033239625.1 Paenibacillus sp. CCS19 | reverse complement strand
CCCAAACCCTCCCTGCAAGGGAGGGCCCCCGGGGTTTCCAACCCCGGGACCCCGGGAAGACTGTTCTAGTTACAATTGAGCGTATGCTCGCTTTAGTCCCTTCGGGACACGCTCTGCTTCCGAGAGTTCTAGGAACGGTTGAGTGTTTGCATACGAATTCGATGAGACCCATCCTGCGAGCATATACACGCTTACGTCCCTGCGGGACACGCTCTTCTTTTTCTGTTGACCGGTACTCCTTTTCTACTCACCCAAACCCTAGAGCGCAGGTGTATGAACATATGCGGGGGTAACCTTACAAGCTGCTGAGAATCGTGCGCCCTATTGGGTACAGCATTTTACGAGCATTTAATTAATAACTACCTACAAAAAAGCTCTGTGATCGCCTTTGGGCAACCACAGAGTTTATTTAAGTGGACAATCTCCACTGACTCCTATTGAACCTTCAACTGCTCCTTGATGCCAGCAACAATGGCTGCTGCAATTCGGTTCTGTATGGCGTTATCGAACAGCGCTTTCACGTCATTGGCATTCGACATGTAGCCTGTCTCGAGCAATATGGCGGGCATCGTTGTCTCGCGAATTACTTGAAAATTACCATACCGAACGCCGTTGTCCTTCAAACCAGTTGCTGGCACCAAATATTTATGCATGATTTGGGCAAATGGCTTCGAATCCTCTCGGTAGTAATAAGTCTCTGTCCCGTTCGTAGCGGGTGAAGTAAAGCTGTTCGCATGAATCGATATGAAGGCATCCGCTTTCAAATTATTCGCCATATTAACCCTATCGGTCCGTGTCGGATAAGTATCGTCTAATCTCGTGTATGTAACCTGAATGCGCTTTTCTTTGTCGAGCAGCTCTTTCACCTTCAACACAATGCTCAAGTTAAACGTCTTCTCGTACAGTCCAGTGGCGGAAGATGTACCAGGGTCCGTACCGCCATGCCCGGCGTCAATGACGACCTTATACATCTTGTCCCCTGAATCTACACTAGGGTTCGAAGGATTTATCAAGGGCGGCACCACAGCAGGGTCAAATATATCAACTTGGATACGTCCACTCTGCTCCGATATGTTGTAACTTGAAGCTGCTTTCAGATCGAATACGACGCGCAGCGTTGTTGGACTGTCAGGTCCAACCGCATACCGAATCTTAGTAAGCGATGGATGTGAGTCAACGACAACTTCTCCCGGGGTCAAGCTTGATGAGAAAGCCGAATTCGGGAGGTCAAGTACGATACGGTCCGGCGAATTCAATGTAAACGCTTTATTAGCAATAATCGTACCATCATAATCGATCAGCACGCTCGAGGAACCGTCGAATTGGACTGATTTCAGCAAGCCTGCTACATTAGCTGGCAGTGTTGCATTCGGATTCTGACTATCACTATTCGAGTTGTCAACCAAAGACCCTGTGTTCGAACCACCAGAACTGCCAGAAGGATCTGATCCTTGGAGGCCATTGCTGCCAGAGCTGCTTCCGGAATCCTCGATGACGGTGCCTGACGTACCGCCTGGTACGGGACTGTCGAGTCCAACCGTTGAATCCGCGTGTTTATACAGATGAACGGCCTTCGTCGGTTTATCGTAATACACTTGAAGACCGAGACTCTCTGCAACGAATCGAATCGGTACCATCGTAACTTTATTAATGATCTTAGCTGCGGCATCCAGTTGTACGACGCTGCCATTCACGCTTGCTGAACGACTATCCACTGTCAGCGTAATGCTTGTCAAATCATCTTGGATATTAATTTGTTTGATAGATTGACTCCATCCAACGTTATAGCCTAATCCTTCTGCGACTACCCTTACCGGCACAAGCGTCGACTTGTCAACTATCTGGGGATCCTCTTGCGATTCCAACAATTTGCCGTTCAAATAAAGCTTTGGCGCGACGGAAGCAGCTTGTCCAATCGCTGGAAACATCGAGAAGAACAACGATAAGAACATGATAACGACAACTAGCTTTCTCATCCTTCACCTCTAAACGATAAAATATGGACTTCCCTTTTACGAAACAAGTCGAGTCGCGGCACAATACGTCTAATGCAGACGAAAGATTAGACGCGCCTTCGAGGAAAAAGTTACATCAAACTGAATAAATTTCAATATATTCTTTTCGGCATATTTTCCAGAGAAGATTTACACAAAAAAAGCTCTGTGAATCCGCCTTTCGGCAGTTCACAGAGCTTGTTCAACAGGTTAGGCGATTAAGCCGTTTGACCTGCACGTTTGGCTTCGAAAGCAGCGATCTTATCTTCATGCTGAAGCGTCAGGCCGATATCGTCCAGACCTTGCAGCAGGAATTGACGGCGGTGCTCGTCGAGATCGAATGCGATGGAAAGGCCATAGTCGTCGGAGAGGACTTTGTTCTCCAGATCGACGTTCAGCTTGTAGCCATCATGCTTGGCCGTACGTTGGAACAGATCTTCTACTTGCTCTTCGCTAAGTTTGATCGGCAGGATGCCGTTCTTGAAGCAGTTGTTGTAGAAGATATCAGCGTACGATGGAGCGATGATAACTTTGTAGCCGTAGTCTAGAATCGCCCAAGGCGCATGCTCACGGGAGGAGCCGCAGCCGAAGTTAGCGCGGGAGATCAGAACGGATGCACCTTCATAACGAGCTTTGTTAGGCTCGAAGTCAGGATTAACTTCACCGTTCTCGAAGAAACGCCATTCGAAGAACAGGAATTGGCCGAAGCCGCTGCGCTCGATCCGTTTCAGGAATTGTTTAGGAATGATTGCGTCTGTATCGACGTTTACGCGGTCAACCGGTGCGACGATACCTGTATGTTTAACAAAAGCTTCCATGTTATATCGTTCTCCTCTCTTAGGCGATTAGTTCGCAACTTCCGTCTTGAGCTTCCAGTCGCGTACGTCTGTGAAGCGGCCCATAACTGCTGCTGCTGCAGCCATTGCTGGGGAAACGAGATGCGTACGACCGCCGCGGCCTTGACGGCCTTCGAAGTTACGGTTCGACGTCGAAGCGCAGCGTTGGCCTGGCTTCAGAACGTCTGGGTTCATCGCGAGGCACATCGAGCAGCCAGCTTCACGCCATTCGAAACCTGCTTCTACGAAGATCTTGTCGAGACCTTCCTTTTCAGCCTGCAGTTTAACGCGGCCCGAGCCTGGAACGACGATTGCCGTTACACGGTCGCTGACTTTGTAGCCTTTCGCCACTTCTGCAGCAGCGCGAAGGTCCTCGATGCGGCCGTTCGTGCAGGAACCGATGAAGACGTAATCGATCTCGATTTCGCTCATTGGCGTACCTGGTTTCAGAGCCATATATTCAAGCGCCGCTTCTGCAGCTTTGCGCTCATTCTCAGTTGCCATCTCAGCTGGGTTAGGAACAACGGACGTGATGTCCGTACCCATGCCTGGGCTTGTGCCCCATGTTACTTGCGGAATAAGCGAGTCGACGTCGAACTCAACAACCGTATCGAACACTGCGCCTTCATCCGTATTCAGCTGCGACCATTCTGCTACAGCACGGTCGAACGCTTCACCTTGCGGCACATATTCACGGCCACGCAGGTAATCGAACGTTGTTTGGTCAGGTGCGATCAGACCGGCGCGTGCGCCAGCTTCGATCGACATGTTACAAACCGTCATGCGCTCTTCCATCGTCAGCGAGCGGATTGCTTCGCCCGTGTACTCGAGAACGTAGCCCGTTGCGAAGTCAGTACCGTACTTAGCGATTACGCCGAGGATCAAGTCCTTCGCCGTTACGCCTGGTTTGCGGGAGCCGATGAAACGAATTTCCATCGTCTTCGCTTTGGATTGCTGCAAGCATTGCGTAGCCATTACGTGTTCAACTTCGCTCGTACCGATACCGAATGCGAGTGCGCCGAATGCGCCGTGCGTCGACGTATGGCTGTCACCGCAAACGATCGTGTAACCTGGGTGCGTCAGACCGATCTCAGGACCCATAACGTGTACAACGCCTTGGTCGATGTTGTTCAGGTCGAACAGTTTAACACCGAAGTCTGCACAGTTTTGCGTCAGCGTATCGATCTGTTGCTTGGAGATTGGATCTGTAATATTGAAGCGATCTTTCGTAGGAACGTTGTGGTCCATCGTTGCGAACGTACGCTCAGGACGACGGACTTTACGACCCGACATGCGCAGACCTTCAAACGCTTGCGGCGACGTTACTTCGTGAACCAGGTGCAAGTCGATGTACAAAATGCTCGGCTTGCCTTCTTCCGAATGAATCACGTGGTTATCCCAAATTTTCTCAAACATTGTTCTTTTCTTAGTCATCGCGTTTCACCCCGTAATTGTCTATTTCTCATTATTGGATAAAGCAAATAGTGCTTTAAATTAGTTTAACAATAGCATGTTCTTATTCATTGATCCAAGATATAATATCTATAATAGCTATAGGTTATAACTATGAGGACAACGATCGAAAGGAAGTTCCAAACGATGGAATTACGTCAGCTGCAATATGTCATTCAAATCGCCAAAGAGAAAAACTTCTCCCGCGCGGCGGAGAAGCTTCATATCGCTCAACCATCGCTTAGCCAGCAGCTGTCCAAGCTGGAGAAGGAAATCGGCGTGCTGTTGTTCCGGCGGACGACGAACTCCGTCGAATTGACGCATGCCGGAGCTGTGTTCGTCCATAAAGCCCAAACGATTCTAGATGCGTCTGAGCAGTTGAAGCAAGAGATGGAGGATATGGCGCATATGCGCAAGGGCCGGCTCGTCGTTGGCAGCCTGCCAATTACAGGCTCGCACATCCTCCCGTTAGTCCTGCCTGTGTTCGGCACCCAATATCCGGAGATCGAAGTGGTGCTGATCGAGGATACATCCGCCAAGCTCGAACAACTAACCGCCAGCGGCGAGACGGATATCAGTCTGCTGTCGCTGCCGTTGTTCGATACGTCGCTTGCATGGGAGCCCCTTATAGAGGAAGAAATCTGTCTGGCGGTCCCTCATCGCCATCCGCTTGCAAGCCATTCGGGGTCCATTAATCTGAAACAGCTTGAGAATGAATCGTTCATTATATTGAAGAAGGGGCAAGGTTTCCGTCAAATTACGCTTGATCTGTGCGAGCAAGCTGGCTTCGCCCCACGAATCGTGTTCGAGAGCAGCAACATTGAAACGGTACAATCGCTGGTCGCCGCCGGAATGGGCATCGCTTTCGTACCTATGATGATTACGCGTGCGCCTCGCAGCGAATTTACGCCGCTTTACTTGTCGCTTGCGGATCCTACACCTTCCCGAACGTTAGTCATCGCGAGCCGTAAGGGCCGCTATTTATCCCGTGCAGCAGAAGCGTTCATCCGAACGATGAAACGTACCGTGGACAACCATTACAATGGCTAGCCGGAATACCCGGCTAGCCATTTTGTTTCAATATAAAGCAGGACGTCGATCTTCGAATATCGGAATTCGTGCACGAACCTCGTCCACCAGCCCGAAGTCGATCTCTGCCGTTAGAATGCCTTCTTGATCGTCGCTCTCCGCGATGATCTCGCCCCACGGATCGATGACCATCGAATGGCCGAAAAACACGGTTTCGCCGCTTTGTCCACACCGATTGCATGCAATCACATACATTTGGTTCTCGATTGCTCGGGCTTGGAGCAGCGTCCGCCAATGATGCAGACGAGGGTTCGGCCATTCAGCTGGCACGAATACGGCTTTCGCTCCAGCGAGCGCAAGCTTGCGGAAGAGCTCCGGGAATCGAATGTCATAGCAGATCATCATACCTGCGGACGTGCCATCCAATGCCAATGTGCCAGCTTCGGTTCCAGGCTGCAAATATTTCTCTTCGTCCATAAGGCGGAACAAATGGATTTTGTCATACGTTCCGAGTTCTTTCCCGCTTCGGTCAAACGCGTGAATGGTGTTGAACACGCCGTTCTCCCGCTTCTCTGCGATAGAGCCTCCAATCAGCAATATACCATGCGCTTGGGCGAATGCAGCCAGCTTCTGACGCGTGCGCGTCCCTTCCACATCTGCCAATTCATGAATGCGATCCAGCGCGTATCCGGTGTTCCACATCTCGGGCAGCATAATAAGGTCCGGCTGAACATCGCCTGATACAGCTTCCTTCAATAGAATTTCTGCCTTGGCGAAGTTCGCTTCCGGCTCCCCGATCTGGATGTCCATCTGGAGCAGTGCCAGCTTCAACTTCGTATTCGACATGTTCGATCTTCCTTTGCGAACAGTTTGTATTTTCCTAATCATACCCCCTCATGGAACAGTGTCAAGACGGGAATGTTAACGTAGAACGGCGTAATACTATCGACACCCAAAGGAGACTGGACATGAGAAATCGTCTTTACCATCACGTTGCCGCCCTCGTCGCGATTATGCTGCTGCTCGTCTCAATAATGAATCCTGCTGCCGCGCATGCTGCAGACGCCAAGGCGAAAGCACCAAGCCATCCTGTTCAAGTGTTCGATGTGAAAGCGGAGAAAGTCGTCAAGTCAGTCGATAACGACCGACAATATCAGAAGTATGCTCGCAGCTGGCTGAAATCCGTTACAGGATTTGCGCCGCAGCTCAAATCGGATGACAGCTGTCTGTATGTGTACCGAGTTCCGCTGAATAAGCCAGCCAAAGTAAAAGTGTCGCAGACTGAACTTGTCGTTCGTGAAGTATTCCTGTTCAACTGTGCGAATAAACCGCCGCTTCTGCTTGTTTTCGACGATCAAAGACGTCCGTATCTGCTGCTGTTCAGCGCCGATATCGCGCCGTTCGTGAAGAAGATCGGCATTCCGTCTTAACTGCATAACCCCGTCTTCCCCGCTGTATTGGCAATCGGGAGGGCGGTTTACATATCGAGCGGGCATTGCCCGCTCTTGTGCTTTCCTCTTCGAATCTCGACACTCTAATCCGCATCGTGCTAAAGTATGCTCATCAAGGATTATGTCGATCCGAATAGGTGGAGAGTGACGAAGTCATGTCAATGAATGCCAAACCTGTGTCCATTCATCCCGCGGAACGGATGGTTGGACTGCCGAAGCAATTCTTCGCTTCGCTCGTCGCCAAAGCGAATGCACAGACAGCCAAAGGGCGCGATGTCATTAACTTAGGACAAGGGAATCCCGATCGTCCGACGCCTTCGCATATCGTTGAATCTCTCAAGACAGCTGCGGACAATCCGCAGTATCATCGTTACCCGCCTTTTACCGGCTACCGTTTCCTCAAAGAAGCAGTCGCTAAGCGATATGCCGAGGATTATGGCGTGGAGCTGGACCCTGACACGGAAGTAGCCATTCTGTTCGGCGGCAAAACAGGGCTGATCGAAATTGCCCAATGTCTGCTAAATCCAGGTGATACCTGCCTCGTGCCTGATCCGGGATATCCTGATTATTGGTCAGGCGTGAAGCTGTCCGGTGCTGTCATGTCGTTCATGCCGCTGCTTGCGCAGAATAACTTCCTGCCTGATTATAGCGCTATACCTGCCCATGTGGCCGATGCGGCCAAGCTTATGTTTATCAATTATCCGAACAATCCGACCGGCGCAGTCGCTGATTTGCCGTTTTATGAATCGACCGTTGCGTTTGCAAGGCAGCATAATATTGTCATCGCAAGCGACTTTGCATACGGAGCGATTGGCTTCGATGGCAAGAAACCGATCAGCTTCCTGCAAGCTGAAGGCGCCAAGGAAGTCGGCATCGAATTTTATACACTTTCCAAATCGTACAATATGGCTGGCTGGCGAGTCGGGTTCGCGCTCGGCAATCGGGAAGTCGTTGCACTCATAAACTTGATTCAAGATCATTATTATTGCAGCCTGTTCGGCGGCATCCAAGAAGCAGCTGCTACCGCACTGACAGAATCACAAGTCTGTGTCGAGGAGCTTCGCAATGAATACGAGCGGCGCCGTGATGCGCTATTTGAGGAGCTGGAGGCCATTGGATGGAAAGCAGAGAAGCCTGGCGGCTCCTTCTTCTGCTGGCTTCCTGTACCGGAACCGTATACTTCGTCTGAATTTGCCGATCTAGTATTGGAACAGGCAGACGTCGTCGTCGCACCTGGCATCGGCTTCGGGGAGAGCGGCGAAGGCTACGTTCGACTCGGTCTGTTGGCCCCATCCGAACGTCTGCGCGAGGCGGTTCGCCGGATCGGTGCGCTTGGCATCTTTCAAACCTCATAAGCCGCTGCACTGCTGCAATCTGGGGGCTTGCCTTTCTTTACACGCTACTGCAATCATGATATGCTGTTTCTAATTCGATAATACGGAACGTAATGACGGGACCAGTAAGCCATAACCGCACCGCGCTCAGAGAGTAAATTCCGATAGGCTGGGAGAATTTACCGCGAGGCATGGCTGAATCCTACCCCTGAACGGCCGACGATAAGTCGGACAGCGCCTACTGTTACAAGGCACGAGCGGGACGGCATCCCGCAGCGATCGAATGCTCAATTCCGGCTTTTGATCATTGCTGCAATGGCCGTCAACAAAGGTGGTACCGCGGAAGCACAGACTTTCGTCCTTTATTTATAAGGATGGAAGTCTTTTTTGTTTCTCGTTCTTATTTCGAGTACATCTGAATTACATACTTATCATTATGTAACGGGAAGGGATCCTCATGGGAGAATGCATTGTAGTCAAAATCGGCAGCAGCTCGCTTACATCAGATGAAGGCGGCCTGAACCGAAATAAGCTTGATTTCTTCGTATCTGAACTATCTGCATTGAAGGATGCCGGTTACAGCATCGTCCTTGTTACCTCCGGTGCTGTTGCTGCCGGATTCCGGGCGCTCGGCTTCACATCCAGACCGAAGCTGCTCCATGAGAAACAAGCTTCCGCAGCGGTCGGTCAAGCGCTGCTCATGCAGGCCTACCAAGAGTCTTTCGGCCGCAGCGGCCATACCGCTGCACAGATCTTGTTGACGCGGATGGACTTCTCCAATCGCCGCCGCATTGAATGCGCGCTTATGACGATGGAGGAACTGCTCCGCCAAGGCGCGATTCCGGTAATCAACGAGAACGACACCGTTGCTACCGAGGAATTGAAATTCGGCGACAACGACATGATCTCCGCTCTCGTCGCCAATCTCGTGAAGGCGAAGCAGGTCATTATTCTGACGGACACGGACGGTCTATACACCGCAGATCCGCGCAAGAATAAGGACGCACGGCGCATTGAGCGAGTATCGCAAATTTCCGAAGACCTCATGCAGCTCGCAGGCGGGTCCGGTTCTTCTGTCGGAACAGGCGGCATGCGCTCCAAGCTGGAAGCAGCGCGCATTGCGATGCGCGGCGGTGTGCCGGCATTCGTAGGCCGTGCCGCTGAACCCGGCGATCTGCGTCTTGCTGTTGACGGGATCGGCAAAGGGACTTATTTCGAGACGTCTCGCGGCAATCTGCCGGTTAAAAAACAGTGGCTCGGCTTCCACTCCATGCCGCTTGGACGTATTATCGTCGATGCCGGTGCAGAGGACGCCCTACGTACTGGGGGCAAAAGCTTGCTGCCTGCAGGCGTAGCGGAGCTGTCCGGCGACTTCCACCACGGTGACGTCGTCGAAGTGACTGGCCTTGGCGGCGATATCATCGGCCGCGGTATTGTGAACTATGACGCATGGCAGCTGAAAGCCGTTGCCGGCATGAATTCCGATGAAGTGAAACGCCGCATCGAGGTGGCTCGTATCGAAGTCATCCATCGCGACGAATGGATAACGCTCAAATAGACGCTATGCTTCCGATGCAGCTTTTTGCTGCATCCCTCCTATTTGCCGGGAGGAGCTAACCGCAAAAACTTTTAGGAGGATGATGAACATGAGTGAAGTGAACACGATAAGCGAAGTACGCTCGAAGGCGCAGCTCGCCAAAGGCGCAGCATCGGGCATGAATCGTCTGACGACGGCTGAGAAGAACGAAGCGCTGCTAGCAATGGCAGACGCGCTGCTGAACGAGCAAGCGTCGATTATGGAAGCGAATGCGCGCGATCTGCAGCGCGGACGCGAGAATGGCACAAGCGAATCGCTGCTGGACCGACTTGCACTGAACAGCTCCCGTATTGAAGCGATCGCGGAAGGACTACGACAAATCGTAGAGCTGCCAGACCCAGTCGGCGATCTGCTCGAGACATTCGACCGTCCTAACGGCATGCACATCGAGAAGCGCCGCGTACCGCTTGGCGTAATCGGCATGATCTATGAAGCGCGTCCGAACGTAACGGTCGATGCGGCAGGCCTCTGCCTGAAGACCGGCAACGCAGTCGTTCTGCGCGGCGGTTCCGCGGCGCTTGATTCGAACCGCAGAATCGTGGAAGTGCTTCGCGAAGCAATTTCACGGACAGCGATGCCTGTTGAAGCACTCCAAATGATCGAAGATTCGAGACGCTCCTCTGTTGACGAAATGCTGAAGCTGAACGGTCTCCTGGACGTTGTCATTCCACGCGGCGGCGCATCGCTCATTCAGAACGTCGTGCAAAACGCGACCGTCCCTGTTATCGAGACTGGCGCAGGCATCTGTCACACCTTCGTTGATGAGTCGGCTAATGCCGAGATGGCTGCACGCATCGCAGTCAATGCGAAGGCACAGCGTCCGTCGGTATGCAACTCGATGGAGACGCTGCTCGTGCACAGCAGCTTCGCATCGCATAGTCTGTCGGTGCTGACGGATGCGTTGAAAGCTGCCAATGTCGAGCTTCGCGGCTGCGAACGGACACGTCAGTTGATCGCTGACGCGAAGGCTGTAACCGAGCAGGATTATGCAACGGAGTACAACGACTATATCCTAAACGTGCGTATTGTCGACAGCCTCGACGAAGCGCTGGCGCACATCGCTCGTTACGGTACGATGCACTCGGAATGCATCGTTACAGAGAACACCAACAACGCGGAACAGTTCCTGCAAGATATCGATGCTGCAGCTGTCTATCACAATGTGTCCACCCGCTTCACGGATGGATTCGAATTCGGCTTCGGCGCCGAAATCGGCATTAGCACGCAGAAGCTGCATGCGCGCGGACCTATGGGCCTGCCTGCCCTCACTTCGACCAAGTATACGATTCGCGGCAATGGACAGGTACGCGGCTAATTGATTGCAATTGTGCAACGGATTCGACCTTGTATCGTCATACAGGTTGATCCGTTGTATTTGGTACAAGATAAAGAAAAGAGCTATCAATTGATAATGACTAAGAGGGAGGCATCATTACAATGAATACATCTTCCACCCCAACAGCGCTCGGATCGATGCGGCTGTGCTTCTATGGTGCAGGCTCAATGGCGGAGGCGATCGTTCGAGGCCTGATCGGTCAAGAACTGACGGCTCCTTCGAATATCGGAATGTTGAATCGGAGCAATGCCGAGCGCCTGACGGAGCTTAATGAACGTTATGGCGTCGTTACAGCAGGTGATGATGCTGCGAAGCTCGACATGGTGCGAAACGCGGACATTATTTTCCTCGCCCCTAAGCCGAAGGATGCTGCTGGTGTGCTGGAGCAGCTCCGCGACGTCCTCTCCCCTAACCAACTGATCGTCAGTGTGATCGCAGGTCTCTCCATCCGCACAATTGAACAGCTGCTTGGCCGCCCTATGGCGATCGTACGCACGATGCCGAATACATCCAGCACGATTGGTCTTGGCGCAACCGGCATCAGCTATTCGGAATCGGTCACGCAAGAGCAGCGCACGATGTCCGAAGCGATGTTCCAAGCGGTTGGCCTGACAGCAGTCGTGGACGAACCGCTTCTTGATGTCGTAACCGGCGTGTCCGGCAGCGGTCCTGCCTACATCTATTACATGATGGAGTCGATGATTGCAGGAGGCGTTAAGCTTGGTCTGACGGCCGAGGCTGCACGTGAGCTGACCGTACAGACGGTGTTAGGCGCTGCCGAGATGGTACGTATTACGGGCGAGCAGCCTGCTGATCTTCGCCGCAAAGTGACGTCGCCGAATGGCACGACACAAGCCGCGCTTGAAACGTTGGACGCGCATCAGTTCTCGACCGGCGTTGAACGTGCTGTCGCTCGTGCTGCCGAACGTGCTGGCGAGCTGGGCGCCGACATTGAGCGGAGCGCATTGAAATAAACGAATACTGCATCGCAACTTATCGCTGCTACGACGATAAGGCTGATATTGCTAAGAAGGCGCAAGGAATTACTGTCGGCCTGACGGTTGACGGCTGGATCGAGCTTCCTGAAGCGAAGAAGGCTGCGATGGAGAAACATTTGGGCAGGGTTATTTCGGTTGAAGTCCATGAGCCTATGGATGCTGCTGGTCGGCGATTCGCAGATTTACGGATCGATTATCCAGACGTAAATTTCAGCCGCGATATCCGTGCCCTTCTTGTTACGGGTTTATCATTGTTTCTTGATAACATAAAAAACGACCTGTTCCATCGTAAGATGGATCAGGTCGTTGCTTGTATAAGAGAATAAGTAAATTTACGCCGAAGCCGATACCGCCTTCTGACGCTTGCACTCCTTGTTCCGGCAGTGACGGAAGTGGCCGGTGAAATCAAGCCGATGGTCCGTTACACGGAACCCATATTCACGCTGCAGCCGCTCTTCAAGCTCCAGCAGCCAGTCGTCCTTGATCTCCTTAAGCGCACCGCACGTATGGCAGATCAAATGGTGATGCATATGTTCATGATCTTCACTGCGCAGGTCAAACCGAGCGCTGCCGTCCCCGAAGTTCATTTTCTCCACAATATGAAGTTCCGTCAACAGCTCCAACGTCCGATAGACGGTAGCAAGACCAATCTCCGGATACCGGGCCTTAACGAGCATAAATACTTCCTCTGCGCTCAAATGATCCTGTTCGTTCTCAAGCAGGACGCGCAGTGTAATTTCACGTTGAACCGTAAGCTTATAGCCCTTGGCGGTCATCTGCCGATTAATTTTTTCGATTTCTGCTTCAATTGCCAGCATACCGACACACCCTTTCCACCTTCTCAACTCCGAATGAAAAGGTTTACTTTTATAATAATTATAATCTAATCGTAATACAAATGACCGTCAGATGCAATTGAAAGTTCTGACTGCGCTAGGAGCGTCCGCCTCTGAACTTCTGTGAATGCGCGCGAGCTTCATCTGCATTCGTTACCCGGTTACGGCTCCACTCGAGCAGGATACGATCGATATAGCGGAAATGCAGCTTGCCTGCGAACACTGCTTCCTTCAGCGCAAAACGAATAATATCGTCGGAATACCGGTCTTGATCGAGCCAAGCCGCGATCGTCTCGCATTCCATCGGCGACAGAGGACGGCCGAACTCTTGCTCGAACACACTGAACAGGTTGTCCCCGGAAGGCTCGACAGTCCCGCCATCAGCAGCCGGCGCAGAAGACGTTGCCGCTTGACGGTTCGCCAAAGATGCTGCGGCGCCTGCTTCTCGCTTCATTGCCGCAGCCTGCTGACCCGCGCGAAGCAGCCAGCTTGTCCAATCGTACCGCTCGGAGCGGATGCCCGTCATCGGATCGGCATCTTCTTCGATCGTCAGCATTCCCTCTTTCATTAATTTGCGGAGAGAATAAACCACTTCCGTAACCGGCTTGCCCATTCGCTCAGCCAGCTGCTCCGGCGTCGGGAATCCGATCCCTTCCGCATCGCGATACGCCATCAGCTGAAACAGCAGCAGCACATCGGCTTCCTCTAACCCAAGCACACGATAAGTGCGGAGCAAAACGGAGGGGATAAATACCCCTCCGCCGCTCATTGCATCGCTTAATCCTCTTGCATAAGCTTTCCAAATCTCGTCTTTCAACCGTGTCCCTCCCCAGAAGCGCTATTACAATGTTAATGCTAAGGATACAGACGGTAAAGCGTACGCGGAAACGCAATCGTCTCCCTGACATGCTCCAATCCGCAAATCCATGCGACCGTCCGCTCGAGGCCAAGCCCGAAGCCCGAATGAGGCACGGTGCCATAACGACGCAAATCCATATACCAAGCGTACGCTTCCTCGGACAGCTCGTGCTCTTGGAAACGTTGGGCCATCAGCTCAGGGTCATCAATCCGTTGAGAACCGCCAATAATCTCGCCATAGCCTTCCGGTGCAATCATGTCAGCGCACAGCACCACTTCCGGCCGCGTAGGATCCGGCTTCATATAGAATGCCTTAAACGACGCCGGATAATGGGTAATAAACACTGGGCGATCGAATTTCTCGGCGATAGCCGTCTCGTGTGGTGCACCAAAATCTTCGCCCCAAGGCAGATCGAATCCTTCTTTATGCAGCAGCTCAATCGCATCGTCATACGTGATACGCGGGAATGGCGCCTGCACCTGCTCCAACTTCGATACATCGCGCCCAATGGTCTCAAGCTCTGTACGACAGTTCGCAACAACGGACTGCACCACGAACGAAATGAACTGCTCCTGCACCTGCAGATTCTGCTCATGATCGACGAATGCCATCTCCGGCTCGATCATCCAGAACTCAATAAGGTGGCGGCGCGTCTTCGATTTCTCGGCGCGGAACGTCGGACCGAACGAGTATACTTTGCCAAGCGCCATCGCTGCCGCTTCCATATACAGCTGACCGCTCTGCGTCAGATAAGCATCTTCATCAAAATATTTGGTATGGAACAGATTCGTCGTTCCTTCGCAAGAGGACGGCGTGAGCACCGGCGGGTCAACGAGCGTAAAGCCGCGCTCATCGAAAAACTGTTGGATGGCGCGAATGATCTGCGCGCGTACGACCATGATCGCACGCTGCTTCGGCGAACGAAGCCATAGATGACGGCGATCCATCAGGAAGTCGATGCCGTGCTCCTTCGGCGTGATCGGATAGTCTTCCGTAACCTGAATCGTCTCGATGCCTGTCACCGTCAGCTCGTAGCCAGACGGACTGCGCGGTTCCTCGCGCACGATCCCTGTCACATAGAGCGAACTCTCTTGTGTCAGCTTCTGCGCTGCCGTCCAGGTCTCTTCATCCACTTCGCTCTTCGCGAGCACCCCTTGGATGAAACCGGAACCATCGCGAAGCTTCAGAAACTGGATTTTGCCGCTGGATCGTTTGCCCTGCAGCCAGCTGCCGATCACAACCGTCTCGCCGACTTTGCCTGCCACATCCCGAATCGTCGTCAAGCTGCTCGTTTGCATACAACCGCCCTCTTCCTCGAACTTAATAGTCATTCTAGCAATGATCTACTTCCTATATTTACCGCGTTATCGCTTAATTATAATCGGATGACTCGCGAATAATTGCATATGTATCTCTAGCGATCAGAAGTTCCTCGTTCGTCGGGACAACAAGAACCGTAATACGAGAGTTATCTGTCGAGATACGGCGCGTGACCTTGCTGCGCTCGCTGTTGCGCTCCTCATCAAGCTCTACGCCGAGGAACGTCAGCCCCTCGCACACCGCTTTCCGCAGCACAACCGAATTTTCCCCTACGCCAGCTGTGAAAATAATCGTATCCAATCCATTCATCGCTGCAGCATACGCGCCGATATATTTGCGAATTCGGTACGTGTACATGTCAAAAGCGAGCTTGGCGTTCTTGTCGCCATCGTTCATCGCATCCGTAATCTCACGCATGTCGCTCGACAGTCCGCTGATTGCCTGCAATCCGCTATGTTTGTTAAGCATCGAGTTCACTTCGCTGACGCTTAGATCCTCCTTGTTCATCACGTAAGGAACAACCGCCGGATCCAAGTCGCCGCTGCGTGTACCCATCATCAGACCTTCGAGCGGCGTCATCCCCATGCTCGTATCGAACGACTTGCCGTCCTTAATCGCTGTGCAGCTTGCTCCGTTGCCGATATGGCAGGATACCATGCTGAGTGTATTCAGCGGTTTGTTCAGAAACTCAGCCGCCTGCGCGCTGACATATGCGTGCGAAGTACCGTGGAAGCCATAACGGCGCACTTTGTGACGGCGGTACAGCACCATCGGGATCGCATATAGATACGACTGCTGCGGCATCGTCTGATGGAATGCAGTGTCGAAGACGACCACCTGCGGAACCTCTGGCAGATTCTCCTCCACAGCCAGAATCCCCATCATGTGCGCCGGATTATGCAGCGGAGCAAGATCGAACAACTTGCGAATTTCGCCTTTCACATCGCTCGTCACAAGAGCAGACTGCTTAAACGATTCACCGCCATGGACGACGCGATGGCCGACGGCGTGAATCTCATCGATGCGGCTGATGACGCCATGCTTGGCATCTGTCAGCAGATCAAGCACACGACGGACTGCCGTCGTATGCTCTAGTATTTCAATTACGCTTTTCACCTCCGGCTTGTCGGCAGGCTCATGCGTTACGATCGAGGAATCCATCCCGATCCGCTCCACACGCCCACTGGCGAGCACGGATTCATCGGTCATATCATACAACTGATACTTCAGCGACGAGCTTCCTGCATTGATGACGAGTACTTTCATGTCCGATCGCCGTCCTTATCGTATTTGAAGAAACCAATGCCTGTTTTGACGCCTAGGTGGCCAGCGCGAACCATCTTCTTAAGCACGATCGATGGGCGGTATTTGAGCTCGCCATATTCGCGGAACATACGCTCCAGCGCAGCGAGTACAGAATCAAGGCCGAAACGGTCCGCCATTTCGAATGGACCATATTGGAACGAATAACCGATACGCATGGCACTGTCGATATCTTCAACCGAAGCAACGCCTTCTTCCAGCACATGCAGCGCTTCATTGATGAACAGACAAATAAGACGCGTCGTAACGAAGCCAGGCGATTCGAACACCATGACGCCTTTCTTATTCGTTACCACTTCGATAAACTGTTTCGTTCGCTCGAATGTAGCATCCGACGTCTGCAAGCCGCGCACGATTTCGACAAGGTCATTTTTTGTAACCGGATAGACAAAATGCATACCGATAACACGTTCCGGACGAGCCGTAACGCTTGCAAGCTCGGTCAAGCTTAATGTGGACGTATTGCTGGCGAGAATCACTTCAGGTCCGCATACCCGGTCAAGCTCCTCGAAGATCGCTTTCTTCGCTTCCAGCTCTTCCGTGATCGTCTCGATCACGAATTCGCAACCAGCAAGCTCATCGATGCCTTTCATCGGATGCAAGCGGTTCAGCACCTGCTTCTTCTCTGCCTGCGTAAGCGCCCACTTCTCAATCTGTTTATCCAAGCTTAGTTCAATCTGTGCGATGGCTGCCGCCAGCTTGTCCTCCGATTGATCGACGAGATAGACATCCAATCCTTTAAATGCGAGCATCTCCGCAATGCCCTGTCCCATCGTACCAATTCCGATTACGCCTGCTTTACGTACTGTCATCTGTGTCTCCTCCGCTCCAACTGCTGTACTAGTCCGCAATGAGTGCCTGTTTCTCGCTCGTAATACCACTTGCCCTATAAGTACAGATCTATCTCTATGTACCTTCATTATAACTTTATTTTATACAAATAAGAAGGCAGACGGATTGTCTGCCTTCATTTTGTCATACTTGTTCAAACGGCTGCGGCTGGGACAGATTCGCGAAGCAAATCGCGGAATCGGCTGCCATCCACCACTTCTTCACGAACGAGAATATCGAGTGCATATTCGAACGCATGAAGCTGCTCTTGCAGCATCGACTTCGTTTGCTGCAGCAAATCATCCAGCATACCCGAAGCGAGCGTTGACAGCTTCTCTGGCGTCAGCATGCCCGGATCGATAATGCCAAGCTCGGTAAGGCCGCACTCCGCCATCGTACGCACCATATTGATCGCTTGATCGAAGTCGCCTTTGGAACCGGTACTGCGATTGCCGTAGAAAATCTCTTCGGCTGCCGCACCACCTAATGCGATACGAATCTGACCTTCGAGATAGTCCTTCGTATAGAGGTAACGCTCACGCTGCGGCTGATGACGCACATAACCGAGCGCTTGACCACGTGGAGAGAGCGTTACGTTCGCCACGCTGCCGGGAGCCACAAGCTCTGCAACGATCGCATGGCCCAGCTCATGTCGTGCTACACGCACACGTTCCTCATCTGTCGTCTCACGGTCCGTTTTCTCGCCCATCATGACTTTATCGATCGCCGACGTCAGATGCGAGCGGCCAATGACCTCGGAGCTCTCGCGCATCGCATAGATCGCCGCTTCATTCATCACGCTCTCCAGCTGCGCGCCGGAGAAGCCGAACGTTTCTGCCGCCGTGCGATCGAGCAGCTCGACGGATTCCAACGGTTTATTTTTTGCATGAATTTGCAAAATATGCAGTCTGCCCTTCACATCAGGCAGATCGACTCCGATATGGCGGTCGAAACGTCCTGGACGGAGCAGCGCCGGATCAAGCATTTCCTTGCGGTTCGTTGCTGCCATAATGAGAATGCGAGGCGTCTCGGACGTATGAATGCCATCCATCTCCGTCAGCAGCTGGTTAAGCGTCTGGTCATACTCGCGCTGCTGACCGCCGTCCCGCTTGCCGCCGATAACATCAATCTCATCGATAAAAATAACAGCAGCAGATTTCCCTTGCTTAGCAGCCTTCTTCCGTGCCTCTGAGAACAAATCGCGGATACGACTTGCGCCGACGCCGACATACATCTCGACGAATTCAGAACCCGACGCAGCCATGAATACCGAATCCGTATACTGCGCCGCCGCTTTCGCAAGCAGCGTCTTGCCTGTGCCTGGAGGGCCTGTCAACAGAATGCCTTTGAGCGGACGAATACCAAGACGTGCGATTTCTTCCTTCTTCACGAGAAAATCGAGTGCCTCAATAAGCTCGCGTTTCGCCCGCTCCTGTCCACCGATTTGTTCGAACGTCAAGACTTGAGTCGGCAATGTCTTCTTCGCCTGTGTGCCGCGCGAGGAAGCCGCAAGCGGCCCCTGGCCCTTAAGCTTCGCAGCATAGGCGAGTCCGAACACGATCCCGCCCACTATAGCAAACGGCAGCAAGTTCACGCCGATGTACAACAGGAACACAATGAGGGACACAGCGGCGCCGATCCCTATCTCAAGTTTATATTTGCGAAGCATTGTTCCACACCTCCATGGTTGCCGGCGTACGCGGCAGGATGATGTATTTGAAAGCCTCACCTTTGTGAAGTGTTACATATACGTTTGCATCGTCCATCTCTGTATCGACAGTCAGACCCGCATGCTCTGCCGCCAACTTATCCAGCGCAGCCGGAATTTGCGAATAAGTCTTCGTTTCCATGGCTTGCGCGACATCAAACAAAACCGTCGACCACAGCTTGTCCAATTCATCGCTGCTCACGGCGCCTGTAACATCAAGCTTCAGCTCGCGTCCCTTCAATACGGAAGCGCCATCGGTCAGCAATTGATCATATACGGTACGCAAATTCGCGCCTTCATCCAGCGTAAGCGAAACGTTAGCAGCACCGTTATTGAAACTCGATGTCGATTCCACGACATCAGGCAGCTTGCTTATCGCCTTCTCAAGCGGTCCTTTGACCGCGAATTGATCATACGTATACCAGCCACCGAACAACAAGCCGACACCGACTGCAACCGACACGAGTGCAGGAATCAATCGAATTCGCATCGTATGACCTCCTATATAAGTAAATTTATCATCGATCAACTCATCCTAAAGTCTCGCAATCTATATCAATCAATGATTCGTTTGCCTCATTTGCTATACGATGAGTATATCACAACTGATATACGAATGAGCGGTGTAATAAAAGGAAACGCCGCCAGATGAGAACCTGGCGGCGTCATTACCATTCGTATTCGATCGACCGTAACTACTGCGTTAATTGCTTGGCTGGCAGCTTCAATGTCTTGATAAACGTTCCGTTCTCGAAGTTGTAGAAGTCATATTCATACTTCTGCTGTCCGCCTTCGCTGCGGCTGTAGAAAGCTTCCCATACATACTGGCCTTCTACAATGCCCGGCTTAATATGCTTAATGTCAGCGTCCGGCTTGGTCTGCAGCAGCGAATTGCGAATTTGCTGCTTGCTGACGGCATTCGACGCGGGAATCGTCTCGGTTCCGTTGTCGCGAAGCCATACATACAGCTCTTGTCCGTCCGCTGTCTTACCTTCGACGACCCATACCGTCTCATCCCATACGTACTTCTCCGTGCTATCCACTTCGGACAAAGCGGCTGCCTCAATCGCTTGCTGCTTCGCCTGCGCCTCAGCCGACCAAATGCCTTTGAAAATCGTATTGTACCACATGCCTAGCCCTGCAATGACCGCAAGCAGCAGGACGAGCGAAAGCGCCGTCCACCGCTTCGGATTCATGAAAGGAGCACGTTTCTTTCTCGTAGCGCGCATGGATTACAGCAGCCTTTCGAATGCGGCTTGTGCTTCTCGATAGATGCGCTCTTCATCCAGCGTCAAGCATTCGCCCTTGCGGACGGTTTGCTTGCCATCGATCCAGACATGCACAACATCGCTGCCTGAACCGGAATAAACGAGGTGCGAGATAATGTCCGTCAGCGGGAAGAAATGCGGCTTATTCAGATCAAGCGCGATAATGTCCGCTTTCTTGCCCGCTTCCAGGCTGCCGATCGAAGATTCCTGCCAGATTGCGCGTGCGCCATAGATCGTGCCGAGCTTCAGCGCTTCGATTGCTGGTACAGCGGTAGGATCGCCGGAGACGCCTTTATGAATGAGGCCCGCAAGACGAATCTCATCGAACGTGCTCAGGTTATTGTTGCTTGCAGCGCCGTCCGTGCCAAGCGAAACGGTTACGCCTGCGCGCAGAAGATCCGGCACGCGTGCAACACCGCTTGCTAACTTCAAGTTGCTTGCCGCATTATGCGAGATCGCAACGCCGCGTTCTGCCAGCAGCGCGATTTCTTCATCGTTGAGATGCACCGCATGCGCAAGCAGCGTCGGGCGACCGAACACACCAAGCTTATCGAGATGTTCAACGGGTCTAGCGCCATAGTCGCGCACATTCTGTTCCACTTCTGCCGCCGTCTCCGACATATGCGTATGAATCGGAACGTTCAGCTCGTGCGATGCTTGAACGAAGCGCTCGATGAACGCAGGTCCGCATGTATATGGAGCATGAGGCGACAGCATCGTCGCAATTCGGCCGTCGGCCTTGCCGTTCCAATCACGTGCGAAGTTGTAAGCCTCGTTGAATTTCGCGTCAAGCTCTTCAGGCGAACCGAAGCCGATAACGCCGCGTGCGAGAACGCCGCGAAGGCCCGATTGCTCTACAACGCCAGCAATGATGTGCGTACGGTCGTACATATCAACGAAAGCCGTCGTCCCCGTCTTGAGCATCTCCAACTGCGCAAGCGCCGAGCCCCAATGCGCGGAGTTATCGTCAAACTTCGCTTCGAGCGGCCAGATTTTATCCTGCAGCCATGTTTGCAGCACCATATCGTCAGCAAATCCGCGCAGCAGCGTCATCGGCGTGTGGCCGTGCGTATTGATCAAACCGGGCATAAAGACAAGTCCTTCGCCGCCTACAATCTCCGTTCCTTCGGAAACTTGCGGTTCCTGCTCCCCTATGTATGCGATGCGATCATCGATGACATGCAGGAATCCGCGAACTATCGGCTGTGCATCGTTCATTGTGACGAACAAGCCGTTCTTAATCAGCCATTCACTCATCGCGCTCTAACCTCTCTTTTTCAATGTAATAAGCCAAGCTCAACAGCTCCGTCGTAAAATTCGCATGATGAATGCGAACGTCTTCTGGCACTTTCAGAATGGCAGGTGCGAAGTTCAGGATCCCGTCAATGCCGGAGGCAACCAACTCGTTGGCTACATTCTGAGCTTCGCTTGCCGGTACGGTTATGATGCCGATCCGGATATGCTGATCTTGAATCACCTGCCGCAGCGCATCCATGGGCTGGACGGTAAGTCCGTTAATCTTCGTGCCGATCTTGGTGGGGCTCGCATCGAATACAGCCGTAATCTGGACGTTATCCTTCAAGTACGTATTATAATTGCACAGCGCATGTCCAAGATTACCTGCACCGATCAGCGCCGCATAATGCGTTGTATCAAGGTTCAGAATTTGACGGATCTTCTCGATCAAATAATTGACGTCATAGCCGATCCCCTTGCGCCCGAACTCGCCAAAATAAGCAAGATCTTTCCGAATTTGCGCCGGATTTAAATCCAGCTTCTGGCCAAGCTCCTGCGAGGAAACGGTCTGCACCTCGCGGATGCTCAGCTCATTCAGCACCTGCAAATAGATCGGAAGCCGTCTGACGACCGCCTCCGATATTTTCAACTGCTGCTTCATGACTGCACCCCTTCCTGCTCGGTGCCCAGCCACTCGCGCATTCGCGGAACAATCTGCTCCGTGTGCATATGCTCGATTTTTGGTCCGGGTAACGAGTACAGAAAATATTTGCCGTAGTACGTTTCCAATACACGCGTATCATAGATGAGTACAATGCCGCGGTCCTTCGCAGAACGTACGAGTCGTCCGAACCCTTGCTTGAATCGGATGACAGCCTGCGGGATCGACAGCTTCATGAATGGATTCTGCTTCTGTGCCAGCAGCAGCTCCGACTTCGCCTCCACAAGCGGGTGGTTAGGCGGTTGGAACGGAAGCCTCACGATCGCAAGACAGGTCAGTGCATCCCCCGGGATGTCGACGCCTTCCCAGAAGCTGCTCGTACCGAGCAGAACGGAGGCGCTCTGCTGCCGGAATCTGCGTGTCAGCTTGCTTCGGTTGCTGCTGTCGACCCCTTGCCCGAGCACTTGAATCTGATGCTGCTCCAGCGCTTCCTTGAGCGGGTCATACACTTGACGGAGCATTCGGTAGGATGTGAATAACACCAGCATTCTGCCGCCCAATAGAACAGCTGAATCGGTAAGCGACTTCACCAGCAAGCTTACAAAGTTCTGATCACTGCCAGCGCCCTTGAGCTGCGGGAAATTTCGCGGGATGATGACAAGCGCCTGCTCACGGTAATTGAATGGAGACGGCAGTTGAACGGTTGTCAGCTTGCCAGCTTCTTCGAGACCATCTAAGCCCAGCTGCTCGCTTGCATATTGGAACGACTTCTGCACCGACAAAGTCGCTGACGTTAGAATGACGCTTTTCTTCGCTTCGAAGAGATGCGTCCTCAGCTGCTCGCTGACATCAGCGGGCACTGCGTTCAATTGCAGCGATTTGGACTTGAATTGCGCGGTCGCTTCCATCCAGTATACCGTATCTCGCTTATCTGCGCGAACGAACACCCGCATATCGTCACGAATCCGTGCCAAGTCCTTGACCGCGCCGTTCAAGTCGGTAACGAGATTGACAATGGGCGTATCGTCGATTTTGTCCTTAATATCATTGAGCGTTTTCTCGAGCGTACGAACGGCCTTATTCAGGTCTGCGTAAATATTGTTCTCCGTATCCGTAATCGTCGACCATCCCGTAGGATGTTCATTCGGACGAATGCGGAATACCGACTGACCATTTTCGGTCTGCGCTGCGGGCGCTCCGCCGGTCGCCCCCATCAGCGTATACATGTGCTCGAACATTTTGTCCCAATCTTCACGTATGCCGGTGAATGATTTGCTCAGTTCATCTAGCGTCTCAATCCATGCGGGTACGCCAGACTCCGATTCGCCGTGCAGCAGCGCAATCAATTGGCTGAGAAGACCGCCTCCCCGGCTGTCCTTCACTAAGCGGTTAAACGGATGCACCAATGAAAAATATGATAATTGCAATCCCAGGTGCTTGCTCGCCACTTCCTCCAAATGATGCGCCTCGTCAACGACAAGATGTTCATAGCCCGGCAGCAGCCGATGCTCTGCTTGAATATCTGTAAAGACAAGCGAATGGTTCGTAATGACGACATCCGCAATGTTCGCTTCATGTTTCGCTCGGTGGTAGAAGCAGCGTCTGAACCAAGGGCAAGCCCGGTTGAGACAAGAATCCGCATCGCTCGCAACGGTTTCCCAGAACTCCGCGCCTTTATTGCCGAAGTTCATCTCCTCCTGATCTCCTGTACCCGTTTCCCCGAGCCAAATAATCATCTGCGCAGCAGTCATCAGATCTTCATTCGGAGATACGTACTCGCGCATCCGAAGTTTCGTATCGAATTTGCGCAGACAGATGTAGTTGCCGCGCCCCTTGAAGATGGCTGCCCGGAACGGGAATGGCGCTACTTCATGCAGCAATGGAATGTCGCGCTGCCGCAGCTGCTCCTGCAGGTTGATCGTATGCGTACTGACGACGATCTTCTTATTTTCCTTCACACCGTAAAATAACGAAGGCAGCAAATACCCGAGCGATTTGCCCGTACCTGTACCCGCTTCAATGAGCAGATGGCGTTCATTATCAAGCGCTTGATGCACTTCGTCGAACATAATCGATTGTGCTTCACGTTCCTCATAGTCCGGCATCATCGCGCGGAAGCGGTCACGAACACCATCCATATACTGCGTGAACGTCATTTGGCTAATGGCTTCTTCATCCATGTCTTCCCGTGCCGGCTTTAGCTCTGCCCAGTCCGATGTTTTCATTGCCAGCTGGTTGAAATACACATGGGACTGCAGATCGATCGAGGTCTCACGTTCCTTCTGCTGAAGCGTGGACTGGATGAGCCAGCTCAGATCATCGTATCCGTTGAACAGTTCCCCTAGCCGCTGCAGACTAAGCAGCGGCAGCTCCTGCAGCTTGTGCATGCATGCAGCGAACAACAGCGATGTCGCTTCCGCATCGCTGTCGGCTTGATGCGCCCGCTCGTGCGTAATGCCGAACGCTTCCGATACTGCTCCCAGCTGATACGATGGCAGTGTCGGATACAACATGCGCAGCAGATCGACGGTATCAAGTCTGCGGCCTGTAAACGGGCTATACCCGCAGCGATCCAGCTCGCGATTCAGGAAGTGGGCGTCGAAGCCGACATTGTGCGCCACAAGAATCGCGTCTCCGAGCAGCTTGACGACCTCTGGCATTACATCCTCCAATACGGGAGCATCCTTCACCATCTCATCGGTAATGCCGGTGAGGCCCGTAATGAACGGAGGTATCGCTTTAGCTGGTCGCACGAAGGAGCTGAACGTATCTGCTACGCTCAGCTCCTCGTTTAGCACGACGATTCCGATTTGAATAATCTCGTCGTCGGCTTGATGGCCTGTCGTTTCCAAATCGAGTATGGCAAATCTCATCGAAAGTTCCAAGTCCTCTCCTAACTCTACTAGCGAATCAACTCTGCGCTTCCGAAGCGAAGCGACAATGAACCGTTTCGTTCCTTGCAGCATTTTAAATTAATTAATGAATCAGCAAAGCTTGGATCAGCTTCGTGCGCTTTAAGAAAGAATTGCTCTGCAAGCTCCAAATTCATATGCACCGCTTGAATGCACCCGAGAGCATTATAACCGATTGCGCGCCATTTGGCATGGTCCGTGAGCGATATTAGAATTTGGAAATGCTGCTCCGCATCGACCCATCGCTGCATATGCATCAGGGTCATAGCCATGAACAGGTGTGCGAGCTGGCAATCAGGCGATATATTGATTGCCTTATGAAGCTCATCCTCCGCATGACCGAACATGTGAAGCTTGAAATACCCTTGCCCTCTCGAAATGAAAACAGCGGTATCGGACGGAAAGCTCCATTGTTCCTGCTCCTTGGCGGCTTCAGACGGCACAACCGCTTGCGAAGCTTGAACTTCCTTGGATGCAGCAGCAGCCGCTGCGGCAAATGGCGCCGTCGGCTGCGCGACGGATGGTGCTGGCTGGATCTTCAAATCATCGTAGAAGTCAGCCAGCTTCTCCTCGAACAGCAGCCAATGCTCGACAATGGAATCGCTCATCGCTTTAAGCACATCCAGCTGCTTATTGAGGTGGTCACGCTTCGCGCCGGAAACGCGCGGATACAGCTGCTTAATTTCGTCCAACTTGTCGTTCATCGTCGCGAACAGATGCGCAAACATAACGGCACCCGCCTTTACGTAAGAATGAGTGTAGAACGATACCGGTCGATGGTAAATGGATAAGGACAACTCGTGATTGACACTTTTGTTTGACCGGTTGTTAAGCTCATTCTTTGTTACGGGAGCTCATTTCATACTGCAACCCAGCCTTTACACAACGCTGGTTACAATATAACGGAATGAATCTCCTGGTCGAGCGATTGGAGCTGCTCGTTATTCTCATCAAGAATAACAATTGTTGGTTTGTAACGGCGCGCTTCCTCTTCCGTCATCATGGCATAAGAAATAATAATGACTTTGTCTCCAGGCTGAACCAGTCGAGCGGCCGCGCCGTTCAAGCAAATCACGCCAGAGCCTCTAGGCCCTTTGATGACATAAGTCTCCAGTCGTGCGCCATTGTTATTGTTCACGATCTGCACTTTCTCGTTCTCCCACAGATTGCCTGCGTCCATCAAATCCTCGTCGATCGTAATGCTTCCGACGTAGTTAAGATTTGCTTCTGTGACGGTCGCGCGGTGCAGCTTCGATTTCATCATCGTTCTAAACATCGATTGTCACCTCCGAAAAGCTCAAAATCCGATTGTCGATTAGACGTGTGCGCCCGAATTTCACCGCAACCGCCAGCAGCAGTTCGCCATGAATGTCAGCTAGCAGCTGCGTCGGCGCAAGCGGCGTTAAATTCGGATAAGCCAGCAATTCCACGTAATCAATATCTGCCAGCGGAGATCGGCGGATATGATTAGACACTTCATCAATCAGGCCTTGCACCGTCATTGAAGCTGTCTCGCCGATACTTTTCGCTTTGCTAAGCGACTGCGATAGAACCAGCGCCTGCGAACGTTCCTCCGCGCTTAGATAAACGTTGCGCGAGCTCAGGGCCAAGCCGTCAGGTTCGCGTACGATATCGCATGGAACGATCTTGATTGGCATATCGAGATCATCCGTCATCCGACGAATGACGGCTACCTGCTGCGCATCCTTCATGCCGAAGTAGGCACGCTGCGGCTGCACGAGGTTGAACAGCTTGCTCACGACTACGCCTACGCCATCAAAGTGGCCTGGACGCGAAGCGCCGCACAGTCGATCCGTTACTACGTCAACCGTAAGACGAGTAAGCGGCTTCGACGGATACATCTCTTCCACCGTTGGCAGAAAAGCAATATCAGCGCCATTCGTCTCTGCGAGCGCAAGATCGCGCTGCTCGTCGCGTGGATAACGATCGAAATCTTCATTCGGACCAAATTGAAGCGGATTTACAAAAATGCTCAAAACCGTAATATCGCACTCCGCAACGGAACGGCGAATGAGACTTGCATGGCCTTCGTGCAAATACCCCATCGTCGGAACGAAGCCAGTCGTTATGCCCGGCTGCTGTTTTCTTCGTTCTTCCAGCGCTTGTCGCAGCTGTTGTTTGGTTCGGCAAATCGTAATCATGTCGTCTGCTTCCTCTCCTGTTCCTTCGATTCATTGCCCTGCGTGCTGCCTGAACCGTAGAGGTGAGGCAATACGATGGTGCCAGGCTCCAGCTGGAACGTATGCTTCTCTTCTGGGAAAGCGCCCGACTTTACTTCGGAAACATATTCGCCGATCGCATTGCGAATCGTCGTACCGATATCCGCATACGTCTTCACGAAACGCTTCTCGCGATACGGCGAAGAATATTGCAATATATCATGAAAAACAAGAACTTGACCGTCACAGCCGCGTCCGGCGCCGATTCCGATCGTCGGAATGGACAGCTCTTTGCTGATCGCTTCCGCAATCGGCTCTGTCACAAGCTCTAAGACGATCGAGAATGCACCGGCAGCTTCAAGCGCCTTCGCGTCGCGAAGCAGCTGCTCAGCCTCTTGCTCTAATTTCCCTTGAATTTTATAGCCGCCGATCTGGTGGATCGATTGAGGTGTCAAGCCGAGATGTCCCATTACAGGTACACCTGCATGTACGAGCGCTTGTACCTCTTCTGCGATATCGGCGCCGCCTTCCATCTTCACGGCGTTCGCTAATCCCTCCTGCAGCAATCTTGCTGCATTCCGAAGCGTCGCTTCGCGACCGATGCGATAAGTCATGAATGGCATATCCGCAACGACGAACGTATTCGGTGCTCCTCTGCGAACCGCACGCGTATGGTACACCATATCGTCGAGCGTCACCGGAATTGTCGTATCGTAGCCGAGTACGGCATTGCCCAGTGAATCGCCGACAAGGATGACGTCGATTCCCGCTTCCTCTGCCAATTTGGACGACGGAAAGTCGTAAGCGGTCAGAACGGAAATCTTGTTGCGATCCTGTTTCATTTTCTTCATCTTCGTGATCGTTAACGGTTGTGCCATGATTCGCTTCATCCCCTTTAAAGTATAGGATAAACACAAAAAAACCTTTTAGCCGCCGCTAAAAAGGTCCCTAACGATAAAGGAACATGTTACATAATGCTTCCTTCTGTCTCGGTCCCTAACGGCTCAGAGCAGAGTGCGCAGTTGCCTTACTGTGCGTGTTCAAAAAGTTCGGTTGTCAGCATCGAGAAGATTGCGAGAACCTGAACAGCTTATGCTTTCGAAGCAGTTATTTGCTCGCAGGTAGTAGCACTTGAAGTATCGCAAATAACTTCAGGAGGAACGGAGTGTAGGCTAACCCTACATAATACAAGGTTTCCAGCGGAAACCTGCATCGGAAGCATAATCCCCGGACTCCGAAGGTGAACGCAAGCTTCGACGTCGAATTTACTTCCTGACTTACTTCGTGATCACAAGCGGACTTTTTGAACTACCTCTTAATGGCAATTCGTGGCTAAACTCCGTACATGGTCGCAAGTGCAATTCCAAGCGGATACCGCCTCGCGTACCACGATTATAGCAAATAAAAAGGATGGCGTAAATTTAGGCCGCAAGATTTAGGCCATCCAGTCTACCGCAAAGAAGCTTAATAGGCTTTCGTGTCTATAACTACACATTGAGCAATTATTTTGACGATATTGTATCTTTTTGAACAAGCTTTCTATTGTTCCTTCGGCTGCCCCATCTCGCCTGAGAATACAAGCTTGACATCGCCGTTTTCCAATTGAAGCTGAATCGCTCCGCTGTCATGCAGACCGATCGCTCGACCCGACAAATCGCCCTGCGGTGTCTGGATCGTAACGTTCTTATGGAGCGATACGGAGAGTGCTTCCCACAGTGTGCCGATAGGACCGAAGCCTTCCTTCAAGTACAGATCATACAGCTGCTCCCACTCCAGCATGAAATCAGCGATTACAACCTCTCGGGAGAACTTGCGGCCTGCCGCAATGGAGAGCGAGGTCGCTCGAGCAAACAGCTCCTCCGGGTAGTCGGATGGATCCAAATTCACGCTAATGCCTGTGCCGGCGACTATGTATTTGATCCGTTCGTCTTCTGCTGCGGACTCGAGAAGAATACCGCTGATCTTCCGTCCGTCAATGAGCAGATCGTTGGGCCACTTGATGCCAATCTCCAGCTCGGTCGTTCTGCGCAGACTTCGGCATAACGCCACTGCCGTAAGAAGAGTCAATTGCGGTGCGCAGTGGATTGGCGTGCTTGGCCGCAGAATGGTGCTCATCCAGATGCCCTTCGTATAAGGCGACACCCACGAGCGTCCCATTCGACCGCGTCCATTCTGCTGCCGCTCCGCAATGACGAGCGCACCTTCCGGCGCACCTGCTATTGCCCAGCGCTGCGCTTCGTTCTGCGTAGTGTCGACTTCATCGAGCAGCCGAATCTCACGTGCGAACCGCTGCGTCTTGAGCAGCTCGTTCAGCTTCTCCAACGATAGAGGCTCCGGCTTGAATACAAGCCGGTAGCCTAGCTTGCGGGATGCTTCAATGACGTAGCCCTGATCTTCCAGCTTGCGAATCTGCTTCCAGACCGCCGTTCGGCTAACGTTCAGCGCTCGGCTGATTGCTTCGCCGGACACATATTGTCCCTGCTCCTGATCGAGCAGCTCAAGAATGGTGTTCGCCATTGTTCATCCGTTCCTCTTCCATAGTTTGCGCGAGCGTCAGAAGCGCTTCCCGCTCGTTCCGTACATCCCCTAGAGCAGCTGCGCGCAACAGCGCATTCAGCAGCTCGCCTGTGCGGGGACCTGGCTTCATGCCAAGGCTTGTCCCGAGATCTCCGCCATTCACCGCCAACTGGCGAACCGTCGTGCACGGCATCGCAGCGAGATGTGAGGCAAGCGATTCAAGGGAGTCAAGCGACAGCGGCATGCCGCCGAGCTCGCCATGTGCGGCGGCATAGACGCGCACGATGCGCAGCCATGCCTCGGCGGCTTCTGTGCCGAGGCGCAGCACCGCGTCGACCCATTGGGCGCGGTGCGGGGCGGTTGACTGCGATGCAGCCGAAGGCGCTAGCAGGGATTGCGTCGGCTCTGATGGCGCAATCTCTGCTGCCTGAGGCGGCAGAGCCGTTGTGCGCGATGCCGCAGGTAAAAGCGAGGACGGAGATGACGCCGGTTCTTCAGGCGCCATCTTCGCTGCCTGAGGCGGCA
>NZ_BTCK01000063.1:0-31369 GCF_033239625.1 Paenibacillus sp. CCS19 | reverse complement strand
TCAGTTTTCAAAGAACAATTTCGACAACTTTTACATCTTATCAGATGTTAATCAGTGTGTCAAGCATTTCTTATTCATCTTGTTTCGACAACGTTCATCATTGTATCAGATGATTGCGTGTCGTGCAAGCATTTATTTATTTCATGTCTCGCTGTTGTTCAGCGGCGACTTTTATAATATATCACAGGCGATCAGCCCATTGCAAGCACTTTTTCAAATTGATTTTCAAGTGAATTTGCAATGCTCAATTGCTGTGTCCCGTCCACAAGACGAGGCCCTTAATTTATCACAACGCCTACGACCAGGTCAACCTCACCAACCAATGACCTTAGAATAATACAGCTTTCAAACCAGCTATCAGCGCCACCCCCGGAAGACCAAGCACCATCACCGTTCCAACGGTCGTTACATTAAGCGGGATTTCCCATCCGCTAAGCAGGCCAGAGTAATTAACTGCATACAGCGCAAGCGCAGCGAGTATAAGATGCAGCGCGAATCTGCGGAGAAACTCAAGAGAATTGCGATTCCTAAACAGAACAATAAGCAATGACAGCGAGGAAACAACCAGTAATGCTGTCCAGAACCATTTCATCGTTCATCACTCCTTGTCCATGCTGGCCAATTTACATCCTTGAGCGCCTTTGCTCGTCTAACAAGCATAGAATACCTCTGCTCCGCTGCCATTAAGTAATACACGGCATAATCGACCTCATCCTGCTCCACGGCATATTGAAAAAATCGAGTTGCACTTAGCCAGCTTTTGCGCGCCTCGTCAATATCGATCTTCAGATCCCACACTTCTTGAGACACTTCACGCCGTTTCTGCTTGTCCAATGCTTGATCATTCTTCTGTCCCCACCATTTCAACCTCATATATATCCCCTCCGCTCGTCCATACTTGCTCAACACAATGTATGAACACTAGCCAACGCTTAGAACGCAAACACAGAGGGTAACTACTTCCACGATGCGATAAAATAAAAATGCCGCACCATCCTTAACGGACAATGCGGCATTTAATAATAAATTAAGCTATTAATTAAGCTCCCGACGACCCTCGAGCGCCTTCGACAACGTCACTTCGTCGGCGTATTCGAGATCGCCGCCGACTGGTAAGCCATGCGCGATACGCGTAACACGAATGCCGAAAGGCTTGACCAATCGAGAAAGATACATCGCCGTTGCTTCTCCCTCAATGTTGGGATTAGTTGCGAGAATCAATTCTTGTACGCGTTCATCGCTTAATCGCTGCAGGAGCTCCGCAACACGAATTTGATCCGGCCCGATCCCTTCCATTGGCGATATCGCACCTTGCAATACGTGATAATAGCCCTCAAATTCCTTGGTACGTTCCATCGCAACCAAATCCTTCGATTCCTGCACGACGCAAATCACAGATCGATCACGCGTATTGTCTTGGCAAATTCGACATGGGTCCGTATCTGTAATGTTGCAGCAAACCGAACAATAGCTAAGATTCCGTTTGACACTGACAAGCGCTTTGGCAAAATCGATCACATCGTCCTCTTGCATGCGAAGCACATGAAACGCAAGCCTAGCGGCAGTCTTCGGACCAATGCCCGGCAGCCGAGTGAAGGCGTCGATCAATTTGGCTATGGGCTCAGGATAATACATGAGCGTTCTCTCCTCTATAAGCGGCAAACGGCCTGTCGGTCGCGGTATGCGGGTCCGACAGGCCGCCTGTCATCCTAACATTAGGCACATCTTCTACTCTTAGAACAGGCCAGGAATTTTCAGTCCGCCCGTGTATTTGCTCATATCTTCGTTAGCCAGCTCTTCCGCTTTCGCGAGCGCATCGTTCACAGCCGTCATCACGAGATCTTGAAGCATCTCGATGTCTTCTGGATCTACTACCTCTGGCTTGATGTTGATCGAGAGAATTTGCTTGTGGCCGTTAACTTGTACGGTTACAACACCGCCGCCCGCCGTTCCTTCGATCGTCTTCGTGCCGAGTTGTTCTTGCGCTTTGAGCATTTGCTCTTGCATCTTCTTCACTTGCTTCATCATATGCTGCATATTTGTCATATCATTCACCTCGTGAGAATTATAAGATATCGCCGATAACGCTATTCTACCTAATCGGACTTGAGTTCGACAAGCTGGTCTCCAAACATTTTATATGCTTCTTCGACCCATTCTGGTTTGGACGCTGGTTCATCATCAGGTTCAAGCTGCAAAGTCTCAGCTGTTTCCTGTCGAGCGCCGCCCTCAGCTGCAGCCTGCCAATCCTTCATCATGACAGTCGCAAGCCGAATCGGTCTGCCGAACACTTCCCGCAGCACATGTTCAATGAGCTCGCGATTGGCCGGCTTCTCCGTCGTCTCCCGATGCATCATGCTCTTGAAAGCAACAAGCACCGTTTCGTCCGCAGCAGAGACAGGGTCTCCATCAACCAGCCAGGCATGGACGGTAATCTTCGCATCCTTGACTCGTTGAAGCAGCTCTCCCCACCGCATCCGAATTTGTGAAATGGCTTGCCCGTTCATCGCCGCTGCAAAAGGCTCCAGCTTCGGCTTGCCGATCGAGGCCGTTCCGCCTGTAGAACCAAAAGCTCCTCGCGCTGCACCGCCGCCACGTCGGTTCGCATTGCCAGCATTGGCTCCAGCCGCTTCACCCGCACCAGCTGCAGCAACTCCGTTGCGAAGCAGCTGCTCAAGCTTGTTCTCGAGCACCTCCACTTGGCGCTGCAAACGAGTGACTTCGCCACTAGCAGCCGCTCCTGTCTGCGAACCTCCAGAGGATGCTCCTCCGCCGGATGCAGCATTCCGCTCGACTATTTCACCTTGCTCATTCATCGTACAAAGCTTCATCAGCGCAACCTCAAATAACGTTTGGGGCTGCAGCGCATGCTTCATGTCAGTCTGATAACGGTTCAATACGTCGATCATGCGGAATAACCGTTCAGCTGTGAAAGCCTGAGCCATCTCACGGAAACGCTCGTCATCCACGATGCGTTCAGTGGATGCACCAGCCTGCGGCGCCAGCTTCAATACGAGAAGATCACGGAAATAATAAATAAAGTTCTCCATGCACTTCTCTGCGCTCTTGCCTGCTTGCATCAAGCCTTCGACAAGCGGCAGGATCGCGCCCGCATCCCGGTCTCGAACAGCTTCGGCTAATTGAGCGAATTGATTTGCAGCCAATCCACCTGTAACATCTACAGCACCTTCGAGCGTTATCGACTCGCCGCCGAAAGCTGCCGATTGTTCAAGCAGACTGATCGCGTCACGCATACCGCCCTCGGACAGACGCGCAATATAAGACAACGCCTCTTCCTCAGCTTGTATACCTTCCTCCTGGCAAATGAGACGAAGACGCTCGGTCTGTTCCTCGAGAGATACTTGTCTGAAATCGAACCGCTGACAACGCGATATGATTGTCGGCAGCAGCTTATGCGGCTCCGTCGTTGCCAAGATGAAGATGACGTGACCCGGCGGCTCTTCTAACGTCTTCAAGAGTGCATTGAATGCCTCGGTCGTCAGCATATGCACTTCATCAATAATATACACTTTATATCGAACTTCGGACGGGGCGTAACGAACTTTATCACGGATTTCGCGAATCTCGTCAATCCCGCGGTTGGAAGCGGCATCAATCTCGATGACGTCCATGACCGTGCCAGCAGTAATCCCCTGACAAGCAGCACATTCATTACACGGTTCCGGCGCCGGTCCTCGTTCGCAGTTGACGGCTTTGGCCATAATCTTGGCAGCACTCGTCTTGCCTGTTCCGCGAGGTCCATTAAACAAATAGGCATGCGAAACGCGATTCTCGCGAATCGCATTCTGGAGTGTCTTGATAATGTGCCGTTGTCCGACCATGTCATGGAACGTCTGGGGACGCCAAGCTCGGTATAAGGCTATGTGAGACATGCGGACCCATCCTCTCTACGATGACATTTCGATCCGATTATTCCATTATACACGAACCCAAGCAGCAACAAAACAAACATATTGCACCTTATCATTCATGTGTAACAAACAATAGATACAAAAAATCCGGCCCGCGCATCATGGTATGCAACCATTCAATGCGCAGCCGGATATGGCTCTTATATAAGTAGGTACCGTGCACCTACTCCCGATACATGCGATCCGAGTGGCACCTTTGATTCCAACTCGAGTCAGGCACTCCCCCAACACATGAACGTGTCTGCTTACGGCTGCTTCCTTCCGGACCTGACCGGGTTCACAGATGCCCATTGCGAGGGACCCAACTGTCAACATTGTTCACAAAGACCAAACCTCGCAGTGCATAACCTCAAGTAGGAATTCAACCTCGCTACAGCGGATTGCGAGTTACAGGGCACCGCTACCTCCCCGTCTAGCACGGTAAAACTAAGTATAGACGATTGAAACCCAAAGTGCAACCTCTCGGGAAAAGTTACATAATTTAATCAATTAAGGCGTCACTCGAACATCCACTTCATATCGAGGCATGTTCTGCTGAACGACTGCGGACGCCTTCTGCTTCAACTGTTCGCGCTCAGCGGCATTCAAGCCCGGACTTGCATCGATCGTTACCGTAAGCCGCGAGCCATCAACGACGGTGCGCGAACGTTCAATTCCCTTCAGCTCGCGCAGCTTCTGATCGACGAAGTCTACATCATTCTTAATCGTCAAGCTGTGCGGCGAGTTGGGTAGCGATGGATTCGTATTCGTTAATCCCATATAACCGTCATGGCCATAATGCTGCACACGCATTTTGTTGTCATACTTGCCACTGCCTCCGCCGCAGCCTGCCTCCAGTACGATAAGCGCGACAGCGAGCAGCCCGATAACAAGCTTGCCACTTGCTCCATTGCGTATACGCGAGTGAGCGAATCGACTCAAGAACATAACAAAAAACCTCCCTTTAAACCATAGGATGGCTGAGGGAGGTCGTTGTATTCTGCCAATTTGAGACAGAATATTAGATGCCGTATTTCTTTTTGAACTTGTCCACACGACCGCCTGCATCGATAAACTTCTGTTTACCAGTGAAGAACGGGTGGCATACGGAACAAATCTCGACACGAAGATTCGATTTGATCGAACCCGTCTCGAACGTATTACCGCAAGCACACGTTGCAGTCGTTACATGGTACGTTGGATGAATACCTTGTTTCATCTCGTTCACCTCTTTCCGCCCTGGATTACATGCGAATCCAGAGTAAGTAGCACATACAACGGTGATTATAGCACGTGTCATTCGACCTGCGCAATGACATGTATATCCTATGTCAAGCTTATGCCGAATAATCTGGTTATTGCTGCTATTTGCCTCTAAGCTTATCCGGTGGAATATGCGTATAAGAACCGATCACTACATCCGGGCATTCATCGCGGAAAATATCCATCATCTGCTTCATGCCGTAAATCTCGCCCTGCGGCTTCGGAATGAGCTCCAGATAACTCTCAGGATCGATGTTCAGGTTCCGCATCTGGATCAGCTTCAACCCTGTCCGCTTGACGAAGCCGATCATCGCTTCGATCTCTTCCTCACGGTCCGTTACACCTGGGAAAATCAAGTAGTTGATTGAGGTGTACACGCCTTTATCCGTCGCATACTTGAGCGATTTCTCTACGTTCTTGAGCGTATAGGCACGCGGTTTGTAGTACGCATTATAATGATCATCCAACGCGCTGATCGTACTGACGCGCATGAGATCAAGACCTGCATCAACGATTCCGCGAATGTGATCCGTCAGACCCGCGTTCGTATTAATGTTGATAAAACCATTCGAAGTGCGGCTGCGCACTTCTTTGATAGCCTCAATAATGATCTTCGCCTGTGTGGAAGGCTCGCCTTCGCAGCCTTGCCCGAAGCTGATGATCGCATCCGGCGTAATGAGCTGTTCCATCATTACTTGCACAATCTCTTCGACGGTCGGACGGAAGTTCATCCGCGTCTGCGGCGCTACAAAACCGCTGTCGTCAGGTTGTTCCGAGATGCAGCCATAGCAGCCTGCATTACAAGAATACGAGACCGGAACTCCGCCTTCCCACCGCTGCAGGAATGTATTGGACGAAGTCAGACACTCGTAACCAAGCGCACAGTTCGATAAATGCTTATAGAGACGGTTCTCCGGATACTTTGTCGTTAGCAGCTCTACGCCACTGGCTACATCACGACGATCGCAGTTGAGCGGATTCCACCGTTCCGGATCGTCCGTAGCCTCAGCCGCAACATAAAACTGGCCATCCTTCCATACGACAGCCGTATAGCCAAACAGCGGGAACTTCTCATCTTTATTCGTTTTCACGTAAGATGGAATATTCAATCGGGTATAGCCTTGCGGCATCAGCGCGCCTACCGCTTGCACATCCCCTGGCAGTACCGCCATCGTTCCTTTCTTCGGGTCCAATCCGATCGGCCGCGTATGCGGCAAACCAACCAGCGTTGCACCTTCAGGCAGCGGAATAAGCTCATCTTCCATTAGTTCAACAACCATATCTCCGCTGCGTCCAAGACCAATCCAAGTCGGATGGTCATATACGTTGCCATCAGCGTCTGCATAAACAAGATTCATGCTGTCCTCCTACAAGAGGGTTCGGCTAGCCGAACCCGACTTCGCAAAGCGCGTGTTCACATCGTTCGGTTTTTCAGCGAAAACGGACTTTGTGAACGACCTTTCAAACAAAACCATTGCCCAACGTTCTATTCACGCGGTGAAGTTGCGGTCGAGCGAGCCTGCGGCCTGCGGCCTACACTCGTGCCCCCGCTGCTTCCTGCCGTACTCGTTCCTGAATGAGATGATCCGTTCGAGAATGAAGAGGTGTCGAGCGACATAAGGAACTCCTCATTCGTCTTGGAATCAGCGAGTTTCTTAAGGAAGCTGTCCACGAACTCCATCGAATCGTTCATGCTCTTACGGATCGCCCACACTTTGTCGAGCTCTTCCTTCGTCAGCAGCATTTCTTCGCGACGCGTACCCGAACGACGAATGTCGAGCGCCGGGAAAATACGACGTTCTGCCAACCGGCGGTCGAGATGAAGTTCCATGTTGCCTGTGCCTTTAAATTCTTCATAAATGACGTCATCCATGCGGGAGCCTGTCTCGATAAGAGCCGTAGCCAGAATCGTAAGGCTGCCTCCCTCTTCCACGTTGCGCGCCGAACCGAAGAAACGTTTCGGACGATGGAAAGCGGCAGGATCAATACCACCGCTGAGCGTACGTCCCGACGGCGGAATAACAAGGTTGTAAGCACGAGCAAGCCGTGTAATGCTATCGAGCAGAATAACGACGTCTTTCTTACTCTCGACAAGCCGAAGCGCACGTTCAAGCACAAGTTCGGCTACTTTGATATGATTCTCCGGCAGCTCGTCGAAGGTCGAAGCGACAACTTCCCCTTTGACCGAACGCTGCATATCCGTTACTTCCTCTGGGCGTTCATCAATAAGCAGCACAAAAAGCTCAATGTCTGGATGATTGTTCGAAATGCTATTGGCGATCTCCTTCAGCAGCAACGTCTTACCTGCCTTCGGCGGAGCTACAATCAAACCACGCTGCCCGAGACCAACTGGGGCGAGCAAATCCATTATCCGAGTCGAGAGCTTGTTAGGGGCTGTTTCCAATACCAGTTTCTTCTCTGGGAAAAGTGGAGTAAGGGCGGGAAAATGAAGACGTTCTGCTGCAGTTTCCGGGTTTTCACCGTTGACCGCATTAACTTGGAGCAATCCGTAATAACGCTCGTTTTCTTTGGGCGGTCTGCATTTGCCGGATACGAGGTCACCTGAGCGCAGATCGAATCGACGAATCTGAGACTGCGATATATATATATCCTCGTTGCTGCTTGAATAATTGATCGGTCGGAGGAATCCGAAACCGTCTGGCAAAATGTCCAAAATGCCCTGCATGAAGAAAAATCCGCTTTTCTCCGCTTGCGCCCGCAATATCGCGAAAATAAGTTCCTTTTTCTTAAACTGTCCGTAATAAGGGATCTGATACTGCTTCGCCAGCTTGTACAGTTCCGTTAATTTCAACTCTTCTAGATCAGCGATCTGAAGATCGGCCATAGTCTCACCACTCTATTCGATTTTGCTTACAAGCATTGCCTGAAAAAGTAGGCGCTATTCCATCCGAATTCAAAATAGCGCCGCTGTCCAAGTATCCCACTACTATTTATCGTCAGGAGTCGTCTCCCGCCAAATATCTGCACCTAACCGGCGCAGGTTTTCTACCAAATTATCATAACCGCGATCAATGTACTCGACGCCCGTCACTTCTGTAATGCCATCCTTAACGGTTAGGCCAGCGATAACCAGCGCGGCGCCTGCCCGCAGATCGGTTGCATGCACTTTGGCCGAGCTGAGCGGACCACCCTCAATAATTGCGGAGCGACCCTCCACTCGAATATTGGCACCCATAAGCGCCAGTTCCGGAACATGCTTGAATCGATTGCCATAGATATAGTCGGATAATACGCTTACACCACTCGCCTGCGTAAGCAGGCTTGTCATCGGGGACTGCAGGTCGGTTGCAAAACCAGGATACACGAGCGCTTTAACATCCACGGGATGATAAGGCTGGTCTCCGCTAGTAATGCGAACCGCATCATCCAGCTCTTCGACGATCGCTCCAATCTCGCGAAGCTTAGCCGTAACCGCCTCCATATGCTTCGGAATAACGCCCTCGACCGTCACGTCGCCCCGCGTTGCAGCAGCCATGATCATGTAAGTGCCCACTTGGATACGGTCCGGAATAATAGAGTGACGGCAGCCGTGAAGCGAATCGACACCTTCGATACGAATCGTCTCCGTTCCTGCCCCTTTAATACGCGCGCCCATGGCGTTCAGCAGTGTTGCTACATCTATGATTTCAGGCTCTTTAGCCGCATTTTCGATAATTGTGGAGCCCTTGGCTCTGGAAGCCGCAAGCATAATGTTAATCGTCGCGCCAACGCTGACGATATCCAGGTAGATTTTCGCCCCGCGCAGTTCTTTCGCCGTAATGCGCATTGCACCATGCTCATTCACAACTGTAGCGCCAAGCGCTTCAAAGCCCTTGATGTGCTGATCGATCGGTCTTGGTTCAAAATTGCAGCCGCCGGGCAGACCGATAACAGCCTCGCCGAAACGTCCCAACAATGCCCCCATCATGTAATAAGACGCCCGCAGCATCTTCACTTTGCCGTTAGGCATCGGTACCGACTTCAGCTCGGACGGATCAATGCGGATGACATCATCTTTCCGCTCAACGACTGCGCCTAGGTCCCTCAATATCTCGCTATATACAGCAACGTCACTTATCGCCGGCAAATTATCTAATACAACTTCCGATTCTGCCAAAATGGCAGCGGGAATAAGCGCCACTGCGCTATTCTTCGCCCCACTGATCTGTACTACACCATGAAGCGGACGACCGCCTCGTATCATCAATTTCTCCATGCCTTTAACTCGAACCCTCCCCCGTCAGAAAGCGAACAAATACAGCGAATAACGACATCGACCGCTTAAGAGGAACTTTAATGGAAATTACCCCTATGAATATGGCGAATCTCCCCTGGCGAATCACTTATGATCCGCTGCAGGAGAGACTTTCGCCTGACAAGCATAAGGAGGGCGATTAGCCCTTCCTTCGCTGGAGCACCGCTCCATTATGGTCGATCCGTCCATCCCGGACGGTCGTTCGGTTTAATGGTTTCGAACGTTACGCTTGATTGCTGCTGCCGAACAGACGGATTTTTTCTTAAACGACTTCTCTTGCTTCTATGCGAACTATACGTCATATCATTATTCATCATATCACTGGTGCTAGGACACACTGATTCAGTATATCACAATGCACTCGAATATGGTAAATGGATTGTAGCACAGCAAAAAAGGACCTATCAACTAGGTCCCAATCGGCGTACGGCTATTCAAATCACCACGGAGCTGATGATTAACAGCAAATCGAAGCTCATCAATATCGAACGGCTTCGTAAAATGCATCAATGCTCCTAGATCGCGCGCTTCATTAATGATATCGAGCTCTCCGTATGCGGTCATCATAATCACTTTGATATCGACATCGATCGTCTTGATATGACGCAAAATCTCGAGTCCGTCCATCCCTGGAATCTTCATATCGAGAAGCACCAGATCAGGACGCTTAGCCCGAACAATCTCCAGTGCAAGCTTACCGTTGGAAGCTTGGTAAGTCTCGTAGCCTTCGCTGCTGAATACTTCCATCAACAGCACTCGGATTCCATTCTGGTCATCGACGATCAATACTTTGTTGTTCTCCACTTCCCCGCCTCCTACAAAACCTCGGACCTGGCCCGATAATTCCATTTTTTATATTTTACAATACTATTCGCATCTCGTATCCTATTTTCCTTCCGTTTTTTCAAAAAAAGGAATTACATGTGTTGTTAGATTTTGAAGAAGAACAACAAACCAGTGAAAATCACGCCAAAGACGGTTCAACTATTCACCTTATTCCAACAAAAAAAGACAAAAAAATCCGCCTATGCACTCCGTTAGGATGCATAGGCGGTATTAGAACGTAGTGCTTATTGGTTCGAATAGTTCAGCGCTGCGCGAACGAATCCGCGGAACAGCGGCTGCGGACGGTTCGGACGGGACGTAAACTCCGGATGGAATTGCACCGCCAAGAACCATGGATGGTTCGGAAGCTCAACCATTTCGATCAGACGGCCATCAGGGGACGTACCCGAGAAGACGAGACCGCTTGTTTCGATGCGCTCGCGGTACTCATTGTTGAACTCGTACCGGTGACGGTGACGCTCGTACACGAGCTCGTCGTCGTATTCCTTCATGCCAACCGAACCTGGCAGAAGCTTGCACGGATACAGACCAAGGCGCATCGTACCGCCCATATCTTCGATGTCCTTCTGATCTGGCAGAAGATCGATTACCGGATATGGCGTAGAAGGATTGATCTCCGAGCTGTTCGCATCGTCCAAACCACAAACGTTACGTGCATACTCGATTACCGCAACTTGCATGCCGAGGCAAATACCGAAGAACGGCACATTGTTCTCGCGGGCATAGCGGATCGCCGCTACTTTACCCTCGATACCACGGTCGCCGAAGCCGCCTGGAACGAGAATGCCGTGCACGCCTTGCAGCAGATCAGCTGCATTGCGGTCCGTCACTTCTTCTGCGTTGACCCAGCGAATGTCGATATCGGATTCAAGCGCGATGCCTGCATGTCCAAGCGACTCAACGATCGACAGGTATGCATCATGCAGCGCAACGTATTTGCCGACGATTGCGATCTCGGTCTTCTTATGCAGCGACTTCACACGCTTCACAAGCGCTTCCCACTCCGTCATGTCCGGAGGCGTCGTCGTCAGCTTCAGATGGTTCACAACGATATCGTCGAGACCTTGCTCGCGAAGCATGAGCGGCACTTCATACAGCGTCGAAGCATCGCGGCATTCTACAACAGCGTTCGCATCCACGTCGCAGAATTGCGCAATCTTGCGTTTCATGTCGTCCGGCAGTTCTTGCTCCGTACGGCAGACGATCACGTTCGGTTGAATGCCGATGCTGCGCAGTTCTTTGACGCTGTGCTGCGTCGGCTTCGTCTTCATTTCGCCTGCTACTTTAATATAAGGAATAAGCGTAACGTGGATGTACATGACGTTATCGCGACCGATGTCGCTCTTGATCTGGCGAATCGCTTCCATGAACGGCAAGCTTTCGATATCGCCAACCGTACCGCCGATTTCCGTAATGACGACGTCAGAGCCCGCTTCCTTGCCTGCGCGGAAAATCCGATCTTTGATCTCGTTCGTGATGTGCGGGATAACTTGAACCGTACCGCCCAAATATTCGCCGCGGCGTTCCTTCGAAATAACGGTCGAATAAATTTTGCCGGTCGTTACGTTGCTGTTCTTCGACAGGTTAATGTCGATGAAACGCTCGTAGTGCCCCAGGTCAAGGTCCGTCTCCGCGCCGTCATCCGTTACGAATACTTCGCCGTGCTGATAAGGGCTCATCGTACCCGGGTCAACGTTAATATAAGGATCAAATTTCTGAATCGTTACTTTAAGACCACGGTTCTTAAGCAGTCTGCCAAGAGATGCCGCCGTAATGCCCTTACCAAGAGAAGACACGACGCCGCCTGTTACGAAAATGTATTTAGTCACTGTACCAATACCCTCCAAGCTCCTATGTTAATGTTTAGGTTTGCCTAATCTCGCGCGAATCAGCGCTGTATGCTGCAAAGGAATGCCGTCCAAATTATGGAACAAAGATGATTGCCTCACGAGAAAAAGGTTTCGCCGTCCGATAATCGGACGGCGTCCTATGTTAGTTGGCAAAATAAAAAAAGTGACACCCGTGTCCACGGGGCACTTTCGTTCTCGTAGATATACAAGTTGTGACGATAGTAAGAACATCACAACGCGTGTACGTTAACAAATTCTTATCCTTCATCAGAAGCCCATGCAATAGTTTACCTTCTGGGAGAAGGCCTGTCAAGTAATCATCAAAGGCAAGATGAAACGTCTGCAGCCCGCTTCCGGGAATTAAAAAAGCGGCTTCGTACGCCCATTGGTAGGGAGCACAAAGCCGCCGCCGCGATTAGTTATCGTCGTCGTCATCCTCGTCGCCGTCGTCAGCATCGCCGTCGAAATCGTCGCCTTCGTCTTCGCCGAGTTCTTCACTCTCCGAATCCTCTTCGATCTCTTCGTCGTCGATTGCCACGTCTTCATCGACTTCCGCTTCTTCTTCGTTCTCTTCGAAGTTCTCGCGGTCCTCATCGTAGGAATCGTAATCGTCCTCATCCGCTGTGTACGATTCTTCTTCCTCATCCGCGTAAATATCCTCATCGTCCAGATCGTCATCATCGTTAATGATGCGAGGACGTTTGGCATTCGTAATCGGATCTTCGTTGCGCTCGATCGGATACCAGCGCTTCAAGCCCCAATTGTTGCTGCCGACACACGCAAAGCGTCCGTCAACGTTGATCTCTGTATATACTTGCGCAATGACATCATTAATCTTGTCCGGATCCAGTTCGCGGATCTTAGCTATCTCCATCATCAAGTCCCGATAATACATCGGGGTGTTGGTTGCTTTCAACACTTCGAATGCCAGGTCCACCATCGGCATTTCTTGAATCTGCTCGCGGTCCCATTTTGCGGCGAAATCGCTGCTCATCCTGACCCATCCTCCCGCTACCTCAATATCGTCGAAAACCCGTTCATTTACGATTGTTTCCGTATCAACCTATAGTAAAACCTATTTCCATACAAAATGCAAGCTTATAAGCTCGTCCACGCGCAAAAAGCGAAGGGCATGCCCCCTTCGCTTTGACTGTATCCTTCCGGTCGGGGTGTCTATGTTCCGCCTTCCGGGATGATAAGAGACCTTCATTGGCTCTTACACCATCCTATGTCCTGTTCCGCTTTTTGACACGGTTTCAAGCCTAATTATATGAAAAAAGGTCACTTGCTCATACGGGTCTTACCGCTCGTTCATACAATACTGCAGCATCGTCGTCGGGAGGGGACCTGTAATTTGGACACCACCGCTTTTCTCCGTTGGCTGCAGGGTACGATGACCGAAAAAGGCGCAAGCCATAAAAAGAGAATCATCCGTTTTCAACACACCCAAGACTTTCGCCGATTCGTTCACGAATGGTCGGAAATGAAGAGCTCGGTGTCGACGCTTCAATCGGTCAGACAAATGGGCATTATTCAAGCGATATCCTGTCCAATCCCCGATGACAGCCCGCATCGTCGATTCGACGGGCGGGTATGGGTGGAGACGGACCAGCGTGTCCGCATTCATAGCGTGACATCGCGGGTGCCTGCTCCCGAGAAAGGAATCCCTTGGGGCGTTGCGCACGTTAAGGCGCCGCAGGCTTGGAGTACGACAACCGGTCACAAAATTCGAATCGGCGTCGTGGATACAGGCGTCGACTTCAACCATCCCGATCTTCGCGGCTCGCTGGCGCGGGGTATTAATCTGCTCAATCGCAGTCTGCTGCCTCATGATGACAATGGACATGGCACCCATATCGCGGGCACAATCGCAGCGGCTAATCAGCTGCAGGGAATGATCGGCGTTGCGCCTCGTTCCCTCATTCATCCGATCAAGGCGTTCGATCATAACGGAAGCGCCTATGTCTCCGATATTATACTCGCGATCGACTGGTGTGTGCGAAACCGGATGAACATTATTAACATGAGCTTCGGGATGAAATCGCGGAGCAAGGCTCTGCTTAGCGCCGTGACTAATGCGGCTAATGCAGGCGTCATTATTGTCGCTTCCTCAGGCAACGACGGCAAGCGGCGGGCGATCGACTACCCTGCACGTTATCCGCAGACGATATCGGTCGGCGCCACAACGAGACTTCGTCGTATTGCACCGTTCAGCAATCGCGGCATCTATATCGATATCTATGCGCCCGGCGACAAAATTACGTCTTCCTGGCTCAAGGGCAAGTACCATGAGATGAGCGGAACCTCGATGGCGACTTCACATGTAAGCGGAGCCGTTGCGCTGCTGCTTGCTAAGCATCCAGACCTGACCCCCGCCGAGGTCAAAGCCGCTCTGCGCCGCTCGATGCAGCCGCTGCGCGGCAAGAAGGCGCCTCGAATGACCGGAGAGCTTGATATCGCGAAGATGCTTCAAATTATGGAGAAATAATATGGGAGCCGCTATGACCATGAGGAATCCGGCAAGGAACGGACAAAAGGCCTGAAGAGAAGCCGCATCGGCTTGCTCATCAGGCCTTGTATCATTTTTTTATGTCAACAAGTTAATCACATGCGCTCAGGCGCCGTTACACCGACCAAACGAAGCACGTTCGCAATAACGACACGCGTTGCAGCCAGCAAGGCAAGACGCGCCTGCGTCTGCTCCGCATCGTCCGTCATGACGCGCTCCGCTTTGTAGTAGCTGTGGAACTGCGAAGCCAGCTCGTACACATAACGAATTATGCGGTGCGGCGCATAACCTGCAGCAGCGTCCGAAATTTCTTGCGGAAGTTCGCCGAGCTTGCGAAGCAGGTCGTATTCTTGTTCCGTCGTCAGACGCGACAAGTCGATCTCTGCGAGTGGACGCATGGCAACGCCTTGCTCTTCAGCCTGACGGAAAATGCTGCAAATACGCGCATGCGCATATTGTACATAGAATACCGGATTCTCGTTCGAAGTCGAAACAGCCAGGTCCATGTCGAAGTCGAGATGGGAATCCATGCTGCGCATCGTGAAGAAGTAGCGGATTGCGTCGACGCCGACTTCATCCATCAGATCTTCCATCGTGACGGCTTTGCCGGTACGCTTGGACATTTTCACTTTCTCGCCGTTCTGGAACAGGCTGACCATCTGTGCGATCAGCACTGTCAATTTGTCAGGATCGTTGCCCAGCGCCTCCATTGCAGCCTTCATACGCGGAATGTAACCATGATGGTCAGCACCCCAGATATTAATGAGTTGATCATAGCCGCGGCCGTATTTGACACGGTGGTAAGCGATGTCTGGCGTCAGGTACGTGTAGGAGCCATCGTTCTTCACGAGCACGCGGTTTTTGTCATCGCCGAATTGCGTCGTATTAAGCCAAGTTGCGCCTTCTTCTTCATAAACATGGCCTGTTGCGCGAAGCGCGTCGAGACCTTGCTCAACGAGACCTTGCTCGTACAGCGACGTCTCGCTGTACCACAGGTCGAAATTAACGCGGAAGCGTCCGAGGTCGCGTTTGATTTTGTCGAGTTCACGTTCCAGACCATACTGACGGAAAAATGCAAAGCGCTCGTCGTCCGGCAGCGACAGCAGACGATCGCCTTCCTGCTTCGCAAGCTCTTCCGCGAAGCCGACGATGTCGGCGCCGTGATAGCCGTCCTCCGGCATAGCCGCCTCTTGGCCGAGTGCTTGCTTATAGCGAGCCTCGATCGAATAAGCCAGGTTCGCAACTTGGTTGCCGGCATCGTTAATATAGTATTCGCGCGTTACGTCATATCCAGCGAAGTCGAGCACGTTGCACAGCGCGTCGCCAACTGCGGCGCCGCGGGCATGGCCAAGGTGCAGGCTGCCTGTCGGGTTAGCGCTGACGAATTCCACTTCAATGGACTTGCCTGCGTTATCTTGTACGCGGCCATAGTTGTCACCCGATGTTAGCACTTCACCGACAACAGGATACAGGTAGTTCTTGTTCAGGCGGAAGTTAATGAAGCCCGGGCCTGCGATTTCGGCCGATTCGATCGAAGCGGATGCGCCGTTCAAATTCGCAACGATCGCTTCGGCGATCTGGCGCGGATTGCGCTTGGCGATCTTCGTCAGCTGCATGGCAGCGTTCGTCGCAAGGTCGCCGTGCGATTTGTCGCGCGGCACTTCGAGCACGAACTCCGGCAGCTCTTCGCGAGCAACGATGCCGGCAGCAACGACTGCTTCGGCAATAGCTTTCTTGACATTGTCATATAATTGATCGATTGCGTTGGACATAGGTGAACCTCCTAAGATTAAATAAGGCTTATCGCTTCATCAGCCAGCGTCGAGCTCGGCCTTCAGCTTGATTTTGAACTGCCCCGTCAATTCCTCGTCTACATACATGTTATAATGCCACTCGAGCAGCATCGGAAGCATCGGCAACAGCTCTCCGTCCTCCGCCTGAGGCTGCAGATCACCGCGCTGAACAAGATCGCCGCACTGCATCCATAGCAGCGATGTGTCCGTCACCATCTTGAACCTTGCGAAAGGCGACTTATACTCGCCGGCTTGTCTTGCTCCTGCGATGAAATTCTGCTCCGATTCAACGACGCCCCGCCTTGCGATATGAAGCTGTCCATCCCGCCAGCGGATAACGGTCCGCACTTCGCCAGAGCTATCGTCCGTCTCGGTATAACGCACATAGACGGCGCGGCCTTTGCGAAACCATTCGCCCGTAAACTGATGCTCCTGCAGTTCGCCCTCGATCTCACTCGTTAACGTCAAACGAACATTGGCTTTATCTGTCACTTGGTTGACCATCCTCCTATCGGCCCGAATTATCCAATCGAACAAAAAAACCTCCATCTCTTGTAGGAAAGAGACGGAGGTCGATCCGCGGTACCACTCTTCTGGCTGACAACATTGGAGACAGCCTCTCAAACACGATAACGGTGTGACCGGGCAATCCTACACAGCACCAAGTGCCTTCAAACTGCCAACTCCCGGGGGCGTTTCCGAAACTTCGATACTGCCGGCTTCCACCATTCCCGGCTCGCTGTCGCATCGCATCACTTCGTACTGTCCCGCTCATCGTCGGTTACTAATTGCATCTATTATATGCGATTCGCTGGATTTTGCAAATACGGTTCAATCACTCGCCATGCAGCAAGACGGTCGTCCAGGTTGCGCATCGTCTTCGTCGGCACCGGACTTGTCGACGGCAGCTTCAAGCAAACGACGCGCGATACTTCTTCTGCCTTGGCATAATGCCGCTTGAACGTATCATGCGCCTTCGTTCCGTTCAATGCGATGGCGCGAATGTTCGGATACCTGCGGAGCAAGCCTGGAACATCATTCACCACTTCATCGCGAATGTTCGCATCCAAGCTGCCTTCCCGCGTACAAGACTTCAGAATATCCCACATGGCAACATGGTGATCCAGCGCAAAAGCCAAACGGGCTTCATACTCATCGTCTACCGGCAGTCCGTGCAGCCCATAAAGCACACGCCAGAAATAATTGCGGGGATTGCCGTAATACTCGTTCATCGTTAAAGAAGGGACACCCGGCATGCTGCCGAGCACAAGCACAGAAGATCGCTCGTCTATGACGGGCTCGAAGGAATGTACAGTCGTCATGCTAGTAAATCGAGATCCTCCTTCTATGCGGTGTAAGGTGTTCGCCCCGATAGCGGCAAACTTAGCTTGCGCTTTCGTTGCTGTTGTTACTATTGTTACTGCTGTTGTCGCCATTGTCACTGCTGTTGCTGCTATTGTTATTGCTTTCGCTGCTATTGTTATTGCTGCTGTTATCGCTGTTATTAGTCCTGCTGGAGGTACTGCTGCTTGGCGTGCCGCCGAAACGTTCGATCTCTTGGCACAGCTCGTGCTGCCACTCCGAATCTTCGGTCATAGAAGCCATCAGCGACAAATTGTACAATTGCGCAAGCCGCATGCAATGATCAGCGTTCACGTCCAAGCAATGCTCCATCTCCAACCGTTCCGAATCGGTCAGCTTACGACGCTTCTGAATAATTCGCAGCTCTGCCATCCGTTCATAGATTGGCATCAACTTCATACGGACACCTCCTCTTGGTATCCAGCATGCCCACTATTGGAACGAAATATAGCAGTGCGATAACAGAAATGATAGTACGCAAGTGCGCTTAGCTCCCGCATAAAAGACATCTATTATTAATGAAAGTTATTCAACGGGATTAATAGAATGTCCTCCTCTACATATTAAATGAATGGCTATTAAAAAAAGCTCCATCCCGATCAGCGAATGCCGCGATCAGGATGAAGCTTCATCTTATTGCTTCGATTATTTCACGAAGCCGAGCAGCATCTCGCGAATGACTTTCGCTGCCACGATTTGCGTTTGTTCCGTCGGGTCGTAATGCGGCGCCACCTCTACGAGATCGCAGCCTACGATGTTGATGCCAGCGCGCGCGATCGCGTGAACCGACTCAAGCAGCTCCTTGCTCGTAATGCCGCCAGCTTCCGCCGTACCTGTACCAGGTGCGCACGAAGGATCCAGCACGTCGATGTCGATCGTCAGATAAACAGGACGGCCAGCAAGCTCAGGCAGCACTTTCTTCAGCGGCTCAAGCACTTCGAATGGATGGAAGTTAATGTTCTCGCGAGCATATTGGAACTCTTCGCGGGATCCGGAACGGATGCCGAATTGATAAATGTTCTTGCCGCCCATCAGGTTCGCAGCTTTACGCAGCGGCGTCGAGTGGGACAGCGGCTCGCCTTCATAGCTCTCACGCAGGTCAGCGTGCGCATCGAAGTGAATGATTGCGAGGTCTGGATACTTCTTGTACACCTCTTGGAAGATCGGCCACGATACGAGGTGTTCGCCGCCAAGGCCGACCGGCATTTTGCCATCGTTCAGCAGGCCGGCTACATATTCACCGATAATCTCAAGCGAGCGTCCAGCGTTGCCGAACGGCAGCAGCAGATCGCCTGCGTCAAAGTATGTAATGTCTTCGAGGCTGCGGTCGAGGTACGGGCTGTACTCTTCCAGACCGATCGATACTTCACGGATGCGTGGAGGACCGAAACGCGAACCAGGACGGAACGATACGGTGAAGTCCATCGGCATGCCGTAAATAACAGCTTTGGACGCTGCATAATCATCGGAACTTAAGATAAAGACGTTGCCGGAATACTTTTGATCGATTTTCATGTAGGAACCTCCTGAAATGTTGAAGATTAATGATATCGAAAGCTTGCGCTTACGTTCAAATTCCCGGAGCCGATCACCTCCCTTTACGGAAGCGTGCAGTTCCGGGAACCTCATTACATTGCTATATTGCAATTAGTTCACCAGATTCTCTACGAACTTCGGCAGAACGAACGCTGCCTTATGAAGGCGTGGAGAATAGTATTTGGTATCCAGATCAGGAATCGCCGATTCGTCAACTGCAAGCGGATCGTGTTTCTTGCTGCCCATCGTAAACGTCCACAAGCCTGACGGATAGGTCGGCACATTCGCGCAGTATACGCGGACGATCGGGAACACTTCCTTCACATCGCGGTTAACGCTTGCGATCAGGTCCGCCTTGAACCACGGATTATCCGTCTGAGCGACGAAGATGCCTTCTTCCTTCAGCGATTCGTAGATCCCTTGGTAAAAACCGCGGGTGAACAGATTCACTGCCGGCCCTACCGGCTCCGTTGAATCAACCATGATGACATCGTACGTATTCTTATGATCATGAATGTGCATGAAGCCATCATTAACAATCACTTCTACCCGGGGGCTGTCCAGCTCGCCTGCGATGTTCGGCAAATACTTCTTCGAGTATTCGATAACTTTGCCATCGATCTCAACGAGCACCGCTTTCTTCACCTGCGGGTGCTTCAACACTTCGCGGATTACGCCGCCGTCGCCGCCGCCGACTACAAGTACGTTCTCAGGATTAGGATGTGTAAACAGTGCAGGATGTGCCACCATTTCGTGGTAAACGAACTCATCTGTGTCTGTCGTCATGACCATGCCGTCGAGGACGAGCATTGTACCAAACTGTTCCGTCTCGATCATGTCGAGCTTCTGGAAATCCGTCTGCTCGCTCACGTACGTTTCTTTGATTCTCGCCGTGATGCCATACGATTCCGTCTGCTTCTCCGTGTACCACAATTCCATCTTCATCTTCCCTTCTATACGCACAATTCCGCCTTAGGGTCAATGTTTCCTTTTGTATTATAGTGTAACCAAAACTTCATTACAAACTATAATTAAGACGCCAATTCATCCGTCCATCTTGTGGAGATTACGCACAAAAAGCCGCGAGCGAGCTCGCGGCTTACACTTGTTCTTATCAGTTGTATTTGACCGAATACGAAACGTTCGGATAAGCCGCCGTCGTGCCCGGTACCCGCTCCAGTACGAGAATAAGCGTACCTGGGCTGTAATAAGCCGAGCCCGTGTTGTAAACCGTCGTATTGGCCGTAAACGAACCAAGCTGGATCGGTGAGCCTCCGCTAGGCAGCTGCCATTCGTAATGCCCTTTAATCGTACCCGCTACCGACGAAGTGATCGTTATCGAAGTACCTGTCGTGCTCGCGTTCGGCAGAATGTATGCCTGTCCCTCGCCAGCCGCAAGCGTGTTGTAGTATAAACCGCCTTTCTGAACGACGGTGACGCCGGAGCTTGCCGATGCAGTAACGCTAAAAGCGAAAACGATGACGAATACGAGCAGCGCGATCCGCGCAGTCAATTTGTTCATTATATATTCCTCCTAATTATTAATGATAAACACCGTTCGGATCAGATGTATTTGATGGAGTACGTGACAAGACGTATCTTTTTCATTAGATATCCACCCTCTCTCGTTAGGAATACATCCTCGCATCGACTGTCCTCAAGCCCACTAACATCAACGGTGTCAGCTCTAAGTTGACAATCTTCAATTTAGGTGTGCATTCCTCCTCTCCGAGAGAGTGAAAGCGTTTTCGTTGCTACGTAAGTTACTATACTACTGTTAAATCATGATGTAAACACCATTTTTTGAGCGAAAATGATTCTGACTCCGTTTCGAAATCTCTTTCGCAACTTGGACGTTCAATGGAATAGCTCTCCCTCTCTTTTTCCATACTAAGGTAATGAAAGCGTTCGGCGATTGCCGTATACGCAACCAGCTGAGAGGAAGTTGCTCATGATAAAGCGTTGGTTTACCCGCCTGATGGGACGCCCCGCCGCCAGAAGCAAAACCGCTGCCGCCAGACGGCGCAGACGCCCCCTTATCCCTATCATTGCCGAACGGCTCTGGCCTCGTCTTCGCGGACGTGCAAGATGGATACGGCTTATCAAAATAACCGGCGTTTGCGCTGCTCTGTTCGTCGCATCGATTGCCAGCTTATTGATCTATCTGCGGGTACAGTCGCTGCCTGTCGCTTCGATCAGCCAAACCTCGCAGATGCTCGATCTGCAGGGCAACGTGATCGACACGTTCCACACGACGCAAAATCGGCGTTCCGTACCGCTCAATCAAATCTCGCCTTATGTCGTGCAAGCTACATTGGCGATTGAGGATCGCAGGTTCTATGAGCATGAAGGCTTTGATCCAGTCGGCATGGGACGCGCACTGCTCGTCAACGTTCAAAACATGTCCGCCAAGCAAGGGGCAAGCACGCTGACGCAGCAGCTCGCGCGCAATTTGTATCTGACTCATGAACGCACCTGGGGACGCAAAATGAAAGAAGCGCTCTATACGATCCAGCTCGAGATGCACTACTCCAAGGATGAAATCTTGAATATGTACTTGAATCAGATCTACTACGGGCATGGCGCATATGGCATTGAGGCCGCTTCAGAGCAATACTTCGGCAAGCATGCCTCCGAGCTTGATCTAGCGGAAAGCGCCATGCTCGCGGGCATCCCGAAAGGGCCGAAGTATTACTCGCCTTATATGAGCATGAAGAACGCGAAGGATCGCCAGCACACCATTCTACAAGTAATGGCGAACGATGGCGTTATTACGCAGACTGCAGCGGATCAAGCATACAGGGAGCTGCTTTCCTTCAAGCCGCTGTCGGAATCGAGGGGCAACAGCTTCGCGCCGTACTTCCGCGACTATGTCCGCTCCTTCGTCATCAGCAAGCTTGGCATCGATGAGCGGCTGCTCGACGAGGGCGGCATCCGCATCTTCACGACGCTGGATTCCAACGCACAGCGGGCAGCGGAGAAGGCGGTTGCCGAAGGCATTCCTTCGAATACCGAGCAGCAGGCAGCGCTCATCGCGATCGACCCGCGCAATGGTTATGTGAAGGCCATGGTCGGCGGGCGCGATTATCCGAACAATCAGTACAATCGGGTATTCGCAACGACTCGGCAACCGGGGTCATCGTTCAAGCCGATTCTGTACCTGACCGCGCTACAGCAGAGCGGCATGACTCCGCTTAGCCGATTCATGAGCGCACCGACGACATTCACTTATGACGAGGGCCGTCTCACTTACGAGCCGCACAACTATAACGATAAGTACGTAAACGACTATATCGACATGCGGCAGGCGATTGCGAGCTCGGATAACATCTATGCCGTCAACACGATCATGCAGGTTGGCGCGGACAACGTTATAAGCATGGCGAGAAAACTCGGCATCGATAGTCCGATGAAGCCCGTCCCATCACTTGCATTAGGTACATTCCCGATCAGTCCGTTCGAGATGGCGTCCGCCTTCGGCACATTCGCCAATGAAGGCGTCCGCGTGAACCCCATCGCAGTACTGCGTATCGAGGACAGTGATGGACATGTCTTATATGAAGCATCACATGAATCGGAGCAGGTCGTGGATGCCGCGCACGCATACGTGCTGACAAGTCTAATGGAGAGCGTATTCGATACCGGCGGCACCGGTCACCGCGTCTCGGCAACGATGAATCGGCCTGTCGCCGGCAAGACGGGCACGACCGCTTCGGACGCATGGCTGGTTGGCTATACGCCGGAGCTGGCAACAGCGGTCTGGGTCGGCTACGACAAAGGACGCCAGTTGACAACGACGGAAGCCCATCGCGCGGCGCCAATCTTCGCAGCGTTCACCGAAGGTGCACTTGAGGCAGTACCGCCAAAAATGTTCCCGATGCCCGAAGGAGTCGTCAGCGCCTATATCGATCCGAAATCAGGCAAGCTGGCTGGAGAAGGCTGCGAGGACAATAAGCGGCTGGAAACATTCATCGCCGGCACCCAGCCAACGGAAACCTGCGACGGCAGAAACGGAAAGGCTGAAGACGTGAGCGGCACCGGAACGGATGCCCGCAAGGAAGAGCAGCGCAAATCGTGGTGGAGCGACTTGAAGAAATGGTGGAAAGAGTAGGGGCATGGCCCCTGCTCTGACACCTCATTTTTAAGAATTTCTACCCACCCAAACCCTCCCTGCAAGGGAGGGCCCCAAAGGGCTTAAGCGTACGCTCCCGATGTGGTTTCCTTGCGGAAACCTTTGTTCCATTCGTGGAGATAAGATACTGCGTCGTGGGATCGCGTACCCCTATGCTTTTGTTCGAGCTTGAAAGAGTTAATATGTGTTTGGATTCAAACAGAAATAAGCACTGCTGAGTCTCGCTCAGCCGTGCTTATTTCTGTTTTTTATGATTGAGGCTCCAGAAATACGATTTGCCGTTTGCCGGCCTTGAGCTTCTTCAAGCGTCGATAAGCTGAGTGCTCCACGTTCTGTTTCTTATCGGAGACGATTGCAACTATAGATGATGGCGCGAGACGAGGCACAAGATTGCCTAGCATCTGGCCGATCGGGTCGATGCTGTCCTCTGACCATTGGACGATATCGCCGTAGGGGACATCGGTGAAGACGAAATCCACCTGACCATTGAGCTTGTCCAGCGCATCGGATGTTGACGGCTGACCGATTGCGTCATACTGAAGGCATTGCACATCAATCGCGCTGCCCCGCTGCTCGATCAGCGACAACAGCCGCTCCGCACTCTCAACCGCCTCTTGGTGAGACGTTTTGCCGTATGCCTGCGCCATCTCTCTCAGCTGCGCGATTCGCGCATGCATGCCGGCTGGATTAATCATCGCCAGATTCCGTGCCGCGATGTCGATCGCACGCTGGTCGATATCCGAGCCGACGATTCGGCTCAAGTCGCTGCCATGCTGGATGCCAATGCTGGTCAGCAGATGGGCGCCGCCGCAGCATGGATCATATAACGTCAAGCCGCCTGTGCGCCCTCGGCCCGCCAAATACGCTTTGCCCTGCTGGTAGATCTCGCTTGCCAGACGCACGGGAAACGCCGTTGTTCCCTGCGCATTGAGCAGTACCCGTCCACTCGCATAGTCTTCGTAGCTCCGCGGCGCTGATTCATACCGGTATTCCATGAATGCCTGTCCTCCCCTAGATATTGCGATAGCTTCACACCACACAAGCTTTTACTTCTATTCATACCCGTCCGTATACTGTTCTATAAAATGTCTCGCGCTCTTCGATAGGTAGCGATCCTTGAGCCATACGATGCCGACCTCGGACTGAAACTCGGCATCCTCGATTCGAAGCATGCGCAAGGAGTCGATCGGCGACATCGCAACGACTGACTTGGGCAGCACCGTAGCGCCGATTCCCGCCGCCACAAGCGACAAAATAATCGCGACACTGGAGCATTCGCAAATAATGTTCGGCGTTAGGCCGCTCTGCCGAAATTCGCTCATCACCTGCTTGTGCATGCCGATCGTCTGATCCGTCTTAAGCGTCAAGAACGGATAATCCGCTAACGCAGCCAGCGTGATGGATGTCTGCTTCTGATCCGGCTGCAGCTTGCTCGGAATGACCGCGACGAACGGATCCGATGGCAGCCGTAGCACGTCGTACTCATAGGGCGACTCTTCAGCGAATTCGAATGGCAGGCGCGCGACGACCAACTCAATGCTTCGCTTGGCCAGCGCATCGCCAAGTTGATAATGGTCGCCTTCGCTTATTTTGAACGTAACTTGGGGATACTTCTCCCGGTAGCGCTCAATCGCTCGAGGCAATAGCGAGACGCAGGAGACGACGGCACCAATCGCAAGAAAGCCCGAAACGCCTTCCTCGACCTCCTTCACTTCTTGCAGCGATTCATGCATCTGGCGAATAAGACTTTCTGCCCGCTCCCGCATCAGCTCCCCTGCATGCGTAAGCGTCAGCTGCTTGCCGCTGCGGTCGAACAGCGTCACGCCAAGCTCCCGCTCCATCTGTTTCAACTGCCGACTGAGCGGCGGCTGCTCCATATTGAGCGCCTTGGCGGCACGCGTAATTTGCCCCGCTTCGGCAATCGCAAGAAAATATCGAAGCTGCCGGATATCCATTCGCTTCTCCCTCATTTCGTCCCATACCTAAAAAGTATGACGATTCAATAAAATTGATATTTTCAATATATACAAGAGAATGTTACGATTCAATTATGAAATCTGCTATCGATAACTTTTTTATAATAAGAACACACTAAGGAGCTGTTTATTCATGTCGAAACCGACGATCTCAGTCACTCTGACAACGAACCCTAAGCCACGCCCAGACGAGAAGAAGCTTGTCTTCGGCAAGTATTACTCCGATCACATGTTCATTATGGACTATGATGCGGGTCAAGGCTGGCACGATGCACGCGTCGTTCCTTATCAGAACATTTCGCTCGACCCTGCCGCGAAGGTGTTCCATTATGGCCAGACGATCTTCGAAGGTCTGAAAGCTTACCGCACGAAGGACAACCGCATCGTTCTGTTCCGTCCAGATCAGAACTGGGAGCGCCTCAACAAGTCCAACGACCGTCTGAGCATTCCGGCTGTAGATCCAGAGGTTGCTATGGAAGCGCTTCGCACGCTCATTAAAGTCGACCACGAGTGGGTACCGTCCGAACCAGGCACGTCGCTCTACATTCGTCCATTCGTTATCGCAACGGAGCCGCAGCTTGGCGTTGCTCCTTCGACGAAATATATGTTCATGATTCTGCTCTGCCCAGTCGGCGCGTATTATGCAGAAGGCTTGAACCCTGTTCCAATTCACGTGGAATCCGAGTATGTTCGCGCGGTTAAAGGCGGCGTAGGCAACGCGAAGACGGGCGGCAACTATGCAGCCAGCCTGAAAGCGCAAGAAGGCGCATCCGAGCTTGGCTACTCCCAAGTACTGTGGCTCGACGGCGTGCATCGCAAATATATCGAAGAAGTCGGCAGCATGAACGTCTTCTTCAAAGTCAACGGCACGGTTATTACGCCAGCGCTCAACGGCAGCATCCTCGACGGCATCACTCGCAAATCGGTGCTGCAGCTGCTTCGCTCGTGGGACGTTCCCGTTGAAGAGCGTCAAATCTCGATCGACGAGCTCGTTGAAGCTCACAAGAGCGGCACGCTCGAAGAAGCTTTCGGCACAGGTACGGCTGCTGTTATCTCGCCAGTCGGCGCGCTTCACTATAACAACGAGAAGCTTGTCATCAACAACAACAAGACTGGCGAACTGTCGAGCCGCGTATACGACACGATTACGGGCATTCAAAGCGCTGTACTGCCGGATCCATTCGGCTGGGTTCTTGAAGTTTAATTTAGTTATGCCATAACGTCTGACGGAGGGCTTCATCCCGTCAAGACCCCATATACCTCTCGCACATGTCAACCTGCAGTCGACAAGGCGAGAGGTTTTTTTGTATTATGGTGAAACAGTACGCTTTCATTCCAGTTGAAGCGGAAACTTATTCTCAGTTGAACATTTATGACTTCTATTTAAATAACCAATAGGGCTGGTGCGGCTCCATGATGAGAAAACCTCTATCGATACCGCGCTTAGATGTCGGCATTATGGTCAGGATATACGGACTATTCGCTGTCCTTCTATGCTCCGCGTTATTGATCGCCGGCTGCTCTAGCAGTGGGACTACACACTCTTCAGATAGCACTGCTGCCGTTGCGGATACAGATACTGCAGCTGCTGTAGAGGAACAATCCGCTTCGCAGCAAAGCAGCGCTGAACCTTCATGCGATACGGCTGCGAATACGGATATATCCGCCGAACAAGCATCTGCCACCTATTCGCTCGTTGGATCGATTGCGGGCAAATATCCAATCGAAATGAAGCTGACCCTCGACGGCTCGAGTGTCAGCGGAACATACATGTACACCAAGTACAAGCAGGATATCAAGCTGCAAGGAACGGTGAATCAAGCGGCTAGCGCAAGCGACAAGCTCAGCGTCAGCATGGATGAGTTCGATCCCAAAGGCGAGCTTACCGGTCATTTTGCCGGCTCTCTTATTTTCAACACGACGGTCAGCCCGCCTGCCCTCGTCTCTTTCACAGGCGATTGGACGAATGCAGATGGATCGACTACCATTCCATTCGAGGCCGCGCCGACTGGAGCCGACGCTTCCACTGCAGCAAGCGCTGCCGGTGCGGATGCCGATTGGCTTGGCGAATGGGAACTCAAGGACAGCAATCAGTTCTACGATCAGGCTTTAGAAATTCAAGAGATTACAGCTCAATCGATTTCGTTCAATCTAGACAGCGCGAATGGCGGTCACACAGGCGGCATTATGGATAAAGCCGTTCGTTCGAAGGACGGCAGATCCGCTGTCTTCACAGGCGAAGGGTTATCGCTGACGTTCAACCTCCAAGACGATCGTATCGTCGTGATCTCCGAAGGGGATCCATCGAATTACGCTGGGGCAGGCGTAAGCTTCGGCGGTGAATTTGTTCGACACAGCGAGAACCAAGAGCTAGATCTACAGCAGCTTGGCGTCCTTCCTACTAAGGAGCTGGATGATCAGTTTCGAGCTATGGTCGGAGACGACTATGACCTCTTCACACAATCGTTTCAGATCATCGACTCCCGCTCCGACGAGCTCACGGATACAACGGTTGTGACCGGCGGCGTGCGGGGATTGTTCACCTTCATGGAAGCCGTCATCATGTACGATCAGAAAGGCACGTTCTACGCCGCTGTCATCGACGACGATACGGTCAATTACTATACGACAGTTCGATCGTCTTACAACGTTCTGCCAGACGCTATCGAAGAATGGCGTTCCCGCTTTCAAGAGAAGGATGTTGCGTACTTATCTTTTGCATAATTTGTATAGTGAAGAACGTTCCGGCCGCCCTCTCTCGAGGGCGAATGGGGCGTTTTTTTGTGTTGGGCGCTGGGCTCCTCTCCCGATGGGATAGACATTCATCATCGGCAAGTGTCTCGGATTGATAGCCGTTGGAAGTTGATAGAATAGGGTTATTGCGTAGTACACACCATCTATCCGATACGTATATATACATTACAGCTATATATTTGATAGCTTGCCGAGCCAGGGCGAGAAGGAGGGATTCCACCACGGCTGGCACAATCGGAAAAGCTCGAATCCGTGAGCGACATACCAATGCGGACGAGCCATAACCAAGGAGGACAACCGCGACTTTTATTGTGAGAAGAGGTAATGCAACATGAATGAACTTGCGGTATGGGTTACCATCCTATCGTTTATTTTCACCGTCTTGTTCATATTCTGGCGTTCAACAGTCAATGAAGCTATTCCGGCTTCGATCGGTGCTTTCGTCGTATTGCTCGCGGGCACTGTCTCACTGTCAGATCTGTGGATGATTACAGAGACGATCGGCGGGGCGGCCGTCACCATTATGGCGACCATCGTCATGGCCATTGTGCTTGAGAGCTTCGGATTCTTCCATTGGGCAGCCGAGAAGTTAACCGCTCAGTCAGGCGGATCCGGTATAAAGCTGTTCTGGTATACGAACCTGCTCTGTTTCCTGATGACCTTGTTCGTCAACAATGATGGCAGCATTCTCATTACAACGCCAATCCTGCTTATGATTTTGCACAACTTAGGCTTGAAAAACCATCAGAAGCTGCCTTATCTGATTTCTGGCGCACTTGTTGCAACAGCATCCAGCGCACCTATCGGCGTAAGCAATATCGTTAACCTGATCGCGCTCAAAATCGTCAACATGTCGCTGTATATGAGCGCAGCCATGATGTTCGTTCCCGCAACCATTGGTCTGCTGATTATGTCCTTACTGCTGTTTCTCGTCTTCTACCCAACGCTCCCGAAGAAGATCCACATGGCTGCCGGAAGACATCGTCCTTTCTCCCCCCGGCCCGGTCAACACCCGCTTAAATACGCCCAAGAAGCTGCTCCGGCGCAAGTTGGCGGAGCATTCATGCGCAACATCATTCTGTTCGTTCTGTCCGTTCGTATCGGTCTGTTCGTCGCCTCGTACGTCGGTTTCCCAGTGCCGCTGACAGCCGTCATCGGCTCGCTCGTCCTCCTCGGCTGGCGCTGGTGGAAGCTTCGCATCCCGCCGACAGATATCATAAGAAAAATACCATGGCATATATTAATCTTCGCTTTAAGCATGTATGTCATCATCTACGGACTTCACAACATCGGCCTGACGGACATGCTGATCAAATATTTGAGTCCCTTTGCCAATGGCGGTCTGCTGCACGCCAGCATCAGCATGGGCGTTATCGTCTCGATCATGTCTAACCTATTCAACAACCACCCCGCCCTTATGGTTGGCACACTGACGCTGACGAACATGGGACTCGACCCGGTTACGCTCAAAATCTCTTATCTCGCCAGCGTAATCGGAAGCGATATCGGGTCGCTGCTGCTGCCAATCGGTACGCTCGCCACGTTAATGTGGATGCACATTCTGCGGAAAGGCAAGGTGAAAATCACCTGGGGCGATTATTTGAAAGTAACCATCCTCGTTATTCCGCTGACGGTCATTCTTACCCTCATCATACTCTCCTACTGGGTTTATCTTGTTTTCTAATAAGAGAGATTAGAGACACAAAAAACGGCCATCTGCCGGATAGCCGCTTGCAAAGGGTATAATAAAGCACAAAATCAATGTATGTCAGAAGGCTAGCATTCGTACGGGCGTTGGCGCATATGCGTCGACGCTCTCTCTTTGCGACAACAGGAAAGGCCATTTTCTTGTTAGCGAATTTTCTCACAGATACATATTGCTGATATACTCTCTTTACGTAAACCATTACCACAACATTCCGCTCAAATTGGACACAATGGATACAGAAACGCGTACCTGCATGTATGCGTTGGACCAATGAAACACCACTGTCCTCGATTAGTCATAGGCTATTGCATGAACGATGACTAATAGGAAGTGATCGAAATGACGAGTCCAGGCTTCGTCCCTGATAATTTGAACCTGAAGAAAAGCTCGGGCAACCCGAACTTAGCGTATAACATGAAGGACAATGTACTGTTCAAGGTGAATGAATCGAATATTGCCTATGAAGTGTCCGCAACTCAAATTCCTGCTATGGTCGGCGGCACCGTCGCAGAGCTGCTAATGACGAAAGGCCATATCCGCGAACCTCACTGGCACCCGAATGCCTGGGAATTAGACATCGTCATTGAAGGCCAAGTCATCGTTTCGATCTTGAATCCTGATACTTCTCAGTTGATCAACAACTTGGCAGGACCCGGACAGGTCGTCTTCATTCCGATGGGCTGGCTGCACTGGATTACGCCGGTAACTGAGCAGACAAGGCTGCATCTGTTTTTCAACAGCAGTCAGGTGGAGAACGCCGAAGTGTCGGACTTCCTGCGGACAACGCCGCTCGAAGTGTTCCGTCTGTCCTACAATATCGATCCGGCCCAGATGGGCGCGGCTCTTGCGCCGATTAGAGCCGTTAACGAGACGATATTCCTCGGTCCGCCGCCAAGCACGAACATGCGAGGAAGCATCCATGGGGTTAGCGGGCGGATCGGATCGGGTGATATACAAGTGAAGTGACACTGTAGCATAGGAGGCGCATCGTCCATGAAAGTCGTCATTGCCATTGATTCGTTCAAAGGAAGCATCTCCTCTATAGAAGCAGGAGCGGCGGCTGCCGCAGGCGTAAAGGATATATTCGAGGATGCTGAAGTCATTGCCGTACCGCTTGCTGATGGCGGCGAAGGAACGGTTGATGCACTCGTCCAGGCGGCGGGCGGACAGCGCATAACGCTGACGGTCACCGGACCGCTCGGCGATCCTGTGCAGGCAAGCTACGGCCTGCTCGATGACGGCGGAACTGCCGTCATCGAAGCGGCCTCCGCATGCGGCTTGACGCTCGTCCCGCCCGATCGGCGCGATCCGCTCGTGACGACGACGTTCGGCGTCGGCGAGTTGATCGCCGATGCGCTGGGGCGCGGCTGCCGCAGGCTGATCGTCGGGCTCGGCGGCAGCGCGACGAACGATGCCGGCGCCGGCATGCTGCAGGCGCTCGGCTGCTCGCTGCGCGACGCGCGCAGCCTTGAGC
>NZ_BTCK01000062.1:0-33071 GCF_033239625.1 Paenibacillus sp. CCS19 | reverse complement strand
TCCCTGCGGGACACGCTCTACGGTTGGTGCACCTGCTGGGTCATCCCTTCGGGATTTAACACCTCTATAAGTGTTATAAATACTATTGTTTGTCCCTGCGGGACGAGCTTCTTTAATCCTATATTTAAACTTTATTGACACTACCCCGCCCAAACCCTCCCCTTCAAAGGGGAGGGCTCCAGAGGGCATCTGCCCTCTGGACTCCCTGAAGGACTGGTCTAGATACGACGACGGGATTGGGTATGCTGGGTTTGTCTAGGCCGGTTCGCACGTATGCACACGGTTCGTCGCTCCCTTGTTTGTGCGTGCTGGCGCTCGCTTTCGTCCCTGCGGGACACGCTCTACGGTTGGTGCACCTGCTGGGTCATCCCTTCGGGATTTAACACCCATAATCGTATGGAACCATTACTAAACAAAAACCAAAAGCTAAGCATTCGGGACTTGTCCCTCGAATGCCTAGCTTTTGGTTTTTGTATTGCTTTTCAATTCAGCTCTCAGATCCCGAAGGGATCCATAGGGCAGGTGCTCCAAAAATAGAGTGTGTCCCAGAGGGACGAAAGCGAGCACCTGCACACAGCAACTCAGGCGCATCGAACTGTATGCTCACGTGGACACGTCCCTCGGTCACAACCCAATGAGCCCCATCCACTCAACGTCCCTAGACCAGTCCTGCGGGGGAGTCCAGAGGGCACAACCCACCCAAACCCTCCCTTGAAAGGGAGGGTTTGGGTGGGTTGAATTATTTAAATACCGTCGCTTTAAACTGCTCCAGCTTCTCGCGCGAGGATTGTTCGACTTCAGCGTGAAGGCTGTTGCCGTGCGAGTCCATCGTGACGATCGCCGCGAAGCCTTCGGTTTGCAGATGCCACATGGCCTCTGGAATACCGAACTCCTTCAGGAAGTGAACGTCGTTCACCTTCTTGAAGCATTCTGCGTAATACTGCGCTGCGCCGCCGATTGCGTTCAAGTAAACGCCGCCGTGCTCTTGCAGTGCCTTAAGCGTCTTCGCGCCCATACCGCCTTTGCCGATAACGGCGCGGATGCCGAACTTCTTCATGACATCGCCTTGGTAAGGCTCCTCGCGAATGCTCGTCGTTGGACCAGCTGCCTTAACATGCCAGCCGTTGTCGTCCTTCAGCATAACCGGTCCGCAGTGATAGATAACGCCGCCGTTCAGATCGATCGGGGAATCGTTGTCGATCAGGTAGCTGTGCAGCGCATCGCGGCCCGTATGCATTTCACCGTCGAGGATGACAATATCACCAACGCGCAGCTCGCGAACTTGCTCCTCCGTCAGCGGCATCGTCATCCGGAACTCGCGGCGCTCGCTAGCATCCGTTGCTGCAACCTCTGCTGCTTCGCCCGCTTCCGTGCCTGCATTCATCGGCAGCTCAGAGCCTTGCGGATAGATCCATTCCTTCAGCTCGCCCGTTGCCGCATCCAGCAGCACGCCTTGACGGCGGAACGCCCAACAGTTGTACGCGACGGAGACGAAGAAGCTTGCTGGCAGACGATTCATCACGCCGACTTTACAGCCGAGCAGCGTAACCGCGCCGCCGAAGCCCATCGTACCGATGCCAAGCTTGTTGGCATTGTCCATCACATATTCTTCAAGCTTACGCAGCTCTTCGTTCGAGTTCGTGTCGTCGACACGACGGAACAGCTGCTGCTTCGCCAGCTCGTAACCTGTCGTCCGGTCGCCGCCGATGCCAACGCCGATGAAGCCCGCGCTGCAGCCTTGGCCCTGTGCCTGATAGATCGCATGCATGATGCACTTGCGAATGCCGTCAAGATCGCGGCCAGCCTTGCCGAGTCCTTCGATCTCCATCGGGAGGCTGTATTGAATGTTCTTGTTCTCGCAGCCGCCGCCCTTCAGAATGAGGCGCACATCGACGTCTTCCTTCTCCCATTGTTCAAAATGGATTACCGGCGTACCTGGTCCAAGGTTGTCGCCCGTATTCGACCCCGTAAGGGAGTCAACGGAGTTCGTGCGGAGCTTGCCATCCTTCGTTGCGCGCGCGATCGCATTGCGAATCGCCGCCTTCATCACGATCTGATTCGCGCCGACTGGCGTATGCACGATGAATGTTGGCATGCCTGTATCTTGGCAAATCGGAGATACGTTGCATTCCGCCATTTCGATATTGGTCGCAATCGTCGACAAGGACAAGCCGGCGCGCGTCGCGCGGTCCTCTGCCTCCTGCGCTGCTTTGATCGCGACGCGAACGTCGCCTGGTAGATTCGTAGACGTTTCGACAATTAATTTGTACACGCTATCTTCAAAATGCTGCATAATCGTATGATTGCTCCTCTCTAGTCGCTTAAACCACTAAGCTTTATAATAGCATAGATGGACAACGACGGGTACGAGCGGATCAGCGAGATATTTGAAGAAATGAAGGGACTGAGCCAGCATGGAGAGCGATTTTTTTGCTTATATGTACCGATTGAAATATATTGAGCGTTGGAGCCTCATGCGCAACACGACGAAAGAAAGCGTAGCAGAGCATTCGTTTCATGTCGGGCTGCTTGCCCACATGTTGTGCGAGATCGGCAACGCCATCTTCGGCAGATCGCTAAACGCCGACCGCGCGGCTGCAATGGCACTCTTTCATGATGCAACGGAAGTATTCACCGGCGACATTCCGACACCGGTCAAGCACCACAATCCGAAGATGCTCGCAAGCTTTCGCGAGATCGAGGCAATGGCCGCAGAACGGCTGCACAGCATGGTGCCACAGCCGCTGCGCGGCGCATATGCCTCCCTGCTCGGCATTCATGATTCGTCCAGTCCGCCGAGTGAATCCGAGCAAGAGCTGCATGCGATGCTCAAAGCCGCTGACCTGCTGGACGCTTATCTCAAATGCGTCTCCGAGGTCGCATCGGGCAACCGAGAATTCGCCGTCGCCAAGATGGAGATCGAACAGAAGCTTGCACAGCTTGCGATGCCGGAAGTCGATTGGTTCCTTGATCGACTGGCGCCAGGACTTGGCCGAACGCTGGACGAGCTAAGCCGAGACGATGATTAGCATCCCTTTTTCAAAATTTCAAACTCCAATCCAATATTCAAGGCTCCACCAGCCATGCCAGTGGTTTAAACACCGCCATCAGCAGCTGCGTAGGACCGGGCGTATGCGGCAGGTTCAGAGCGGACATTCCCCATCCGAGAAGCAGGAGACAGATGAAAGCCACCCGATCTTGAGGAGGCTTTCTTCGCATCTTCGGCCATTCCATGAACCCTATCGCGATAACCGCTAATGTAACGCCGATCCAGAGTCCGTACCTCATTACTCGATTACCTCTTCCTTCGGCATTCCGCCAGGTGCTTGAATCAGACCGGAACGAGTGATATGTGCCATTATCTCTGTCTTTACTTCCACTTGCGGGAACCGCTGATCCCAGTTCTTCTTCTCTCGCTCCCACAGCTTCGGATATTTGCGATGATACGCGCCAGCGAAATCGAAGATGTCAGCGTTGAACTTGTGCTGCGCTTGATTCAGACATAACTCGATCCGTCTTCTGACAGCTTCTTCGAATGCTTTATCCATTTTGGATAAAACGGTAGGATCAGCAGGGTTATAGGCTGTCTCATTTTGCACCATATCGCCTTCAACATGCGCTTTGATCTTCATTATCCACTGATCGCCGCGAATCGAAGGCACAAGCTTTATTCTGGCTCTAATCGGCTTAAGGGAGATAAGCCCTTCTGAATCATCCTTCATTCCGAAGGTTACCGTATATTCGCCGACTTCATTGGTAATCCACATCATCCCGCGCATGACCTTCTCCGACATGGCTCCGACCATGCGATCGTCCTTCATGATCGCAGTGCCGTATATATAGGGAATGGTCTGTTGCGGTTCTGCCGATTTGCTCTTCTTCAGAATGTGAATATATGGAATCGCAAACGCCTTCGATTCACTAATCAGCTTAATGCTCAGCTGTTCGAGCGTAAGTTTGAAGCCAAGATTCATATCCGATAATTCGCGAAGCACTTCTGCGGAGGTACGTTCAAGCGGAGGGAACAACTCAAGGGAATCCGCTGCCCTGCCATCGCTTACGAATACATAGGATCTTTCACGCGGCTGCGGATGGCGTATAAGGAAGTCGACAGAATCCTGTATCCCTTTCTTTGCTACCTCATGACTAAATATGAATATTTTGCACTGGCCCCAGAATAGCTTCCTCGGAAGCCTTCTCTGCAGCTTGGACAGAGCATCCGCGATATTGGTGCCTTGCGCATGTCGTACAGCAGTATCCCGACTCGCGCCGCCCCCGCCAGTTCCGCCAACGCCGCTCAGACTTCGTGGCAGCTGAAACTGGATCGTTGTGACGATCTGGTTATTCTCTCCTACATCGAGTGCCAATGCGGTGACCAGCGACAAGTCGTTCAGTTCTATTCGATCCCAGCAGCCAGTCAGCATGACAATTAAAGGAATAAGCAAGGAAAAGCGAATGAGACGCCTGATCATCGTCCGTTAACGCCTCCTTGGTTCGTGCCCCTTCGACCGGTCAACCATGCAATAAGGAGCAGCAGCAGGGGTATAACAATCATAAATAAGGGTATTTCGAATACGCTGATCTTCTCAATCAAGCTTTGGATAGCCGCGATGTTGGGCAAATCCCATATTCCGAAAACGGCAGCCAGGATGGCGATCGGGAATACTAGAGACCGAAAATCCGAGATACCGAAAGATTGGCTGAAGCTAATGACTGTCGCATACAGAACCACGCTTTGCTTCACAAGATTGCCCATAACCCACATCGCAAGCAGCAGAGCCTCCAGATTTTCAAAAAATCCACCGACGCTCATGTAGCGAAATGCCACCAGAACAGGGTACGTTTTATTACTTGTATCGGGTCCAAGCAACAACAAGACCACGAGGTCAATCAGCAGCATGCTGATTCCAATCATGCCTAATGCCGCATACCCCCATTGTTTGGCTTTCTTCTGATCCTTTACATAAGGAAGTAAAAAGGTGATGAGAAATAACTCGCTCACCCAGCTTTGAGGAACGAACGTCGCCTTCATGACAGGAACCATACCTTGACTCAGCATCGGCAGTATATTCGTCCAATTCAGATCCGGTATCAACAGCAGCAGGAACAGAAGCGGCATCATGAAGAGGACAGTAAAAATAACAGCGCTCTTCGCCAAAACGTTGACACCGCCCCTTACGGCACAGGCTGCCAGCAGGAGCAGCGAGCAGCTGACAAACATCATAGGCGTATCAAATAGAAAGCAGCCCTTGACGAATTCGGCATATTCCCTGGATATGACGCCCGTAAAATGAAGGAAATAAATAAAGTACAGCAAGCCGATCAGCTTGCCGAATACCTTGCCGACGATACGTTGACCGCTCTCGATAATCGTCAAGCCCGGAAACCGCGTGTGAAGGCTTGTCGCAAGGACTATGCTGATTACGCCCGGAATCATCGCAAGGATGCTCGACATCCAGAAGTCGTAAGGGGCATATAAAGATCCCAGCGCCGGAAGCACTAAGAAGCCGGTTGCCATCACAGTCGTATAGAGCATGAAGGATAGCTGTATCGGTAAAATCGTCTCTTTGTCCTGCACCATTATCCCCCGCTATTCATGAATGATTAGCTTTCGCCTTCCTGCTTAGTCCCCGTCGTTTGTTTCACGGGCTGCCGATGCGATACGGGCTGATCATCATATAATTGGGGCCGAGTATCAAGGGCCCACCAAGGCGCTCGGATGAGAATATCCTTCAACTCCTTGAACTTAGGCGTTGCAATCGTCTGAAGAAACGGCATACCGAACGACTTAAGCGCACACATATGCAGTACAATGGCGATAATCCCCATCATAATGCCGAGCAGTCCTAATGTACCTGCTAGAATAATAAGCGGAAAACGCAGCATTCGTATGGCAATCCCCGTAACATACCGCGGAATCATGAAAGAAGCGATCCCTGTAATCGCGACGACAATAACCATCGGCGCAGATACTAGGCCGGCTTGAACCGCAGCCTGTCCAACGACGAGCGCACCGACGATACTGACGGCTGCACCAACCTGCTTGGGCAGTCTCAAGCCTGCTTCGCGCAGCGCCTCGAATGTCACTTCCATCATGAGCGCCTCGATAAGTGCCGGGAATGGTACAGGCTCACGTGCAGTTGCCATGCTGCTTAGCAATGATCCGGGCACCATCTCTTGATGGAAGGTGAGTACTGCTACATACAAGGACGGCAGAAGGAGAGACATGATGGCAAAGAAATAGCGGAGCCAACGAATGACCGTGCTTACCCAGAATCGTTGATAATAATCTTCGGGAGATTGCAGCAGCGTAAATAAGGAGATCGGCGCGATCAAAGCATAAGGGCTGCCCTCCGTAAGAATGGCCACCCTTGCTTCCAACAGTGACGCGCAAACGACATCCGGTCTTTCCGTGCTTAGCAGCTGGGGAAACGGCGAACGAGGCGTATCCTCGATCATTTCTTCGATGTAGCCGCTCTCGAGTATGCCATCGATATCAATGCGACTCAGCCTTGTCCGGACTTCCTGCAGCAGCGATGCGCTTGCCAGTCCTTCGATATAAGCGAGTATCACCTTGGTCTGGGTATATTCGCCCAGCGTAATCGTTTCAAACTTCATGAGCGGGCTTTTGATGATTCGCCGAAGCATCGAAGTATTGACCCGAAGCGTTTCAGTGAATCCTTCCCGAGGTCCTCGAATCGTCGACTCTGCCGCCGGTTCTTCAATCGATCGCTGTTCCCATTTGGACAAACTGCAGGCCAGCCCAACCGCTTCTTGATCGCGCAGCAGGATTGGCAAGCCGTTTGATATCGCGCCTATGCAATCCCCCATAGTGCTTACTCTTTTTTTATCCGATACACTAATTCGCTTCTCTGCCAACTGGAGCAGATTAGCTTCTTCCACTTTCTGTTCGTTCATGAGAGGAGTCATTATAAATTTCTCAATCCCGCTCGTATCGGACAAACCGTCAATATAGATGACTGCAGCCTCAATTTGGCCGCCGATCGCAAACTTGCGTACAATGAAATCCGAACAACTCGTATAGATCGCCTGAAGCCGCTCAAGGTTGACTGCGAGCGCAAGATCCAGCGGCTGCTTCTCCTGTTCCGACAACTCGCGGCGGGTCCGCGGAGAACGAGAGGCCGAGACCTTTGAGTAATATCGTGTTCGCATGCTCCTCGCCTCCTTCCCACGTCGTTTTAAGACACAGTTGTTTCCATTTGTTAGAATGTTCCGTTGTGCTCTTATTATGCAAAATTTACAAGACGGATCTGACGCAGCGCACAAAAAAGGCTGAGCAGACGATTCATCGTCTGTTCAGCCTCTGTGCCTTCTTATTCAACTAGCTCTATTGCAATACAAAAAAGCGTTATTCCGATCCTGTCTCCTCCGGCTCACGCAGCCTCCGCATCGAATCACGGACGGCCGCGTAGAATGGACGCCATGCGGGCAACGCATCTGCTGGACCAGGCGCATCTTCGAACGCAGCATTCTGCTGCGAAGTTTGTTCTTCTGCCTGTTCCGCAGCAATCTGCTTGTTCTGCTTTTGCTGCTCATCCTCTGAACGTTCGATCTCATTCGCCCCCCTGCCTGCCGTGCTTCCGGCCTTATTTAACGCCCGAACCGATCCTTCCGAAGCGCGAACAGTTCCCTTAGCTCGTCGGTCGACATCTCCGTCACCCATTGATCAGTCTGGCTTACGATCTGATCATTGAGCGTCTGCTTGCGATCGATCATCTGATCGATCCGTTCTTCGAGCGTACCGAGCGTTACGAATTTGTGTACCTGCACCTTCTTCGTCTGGCCGATCCGGAACGCACGGTCGGTCGCTTGATTCTCGACTGCCGGATTCCACCAACGGTCGAAGTGGAACACATGATTCGCGGCGGTCAGATTAAGACCTGTACCGCCAGCCTTCAACGACAGCACGAACGCACAGCCGGGCTTCGACGTATCCTTGAATCGTTCGATCATCGCATCGCGCTGCGCCTTCGGCACCCCGCCATGCAAATATGGAACTGGCATACCTGTACGCTCTTCCAGCAGACGCTTGAGCATCATGCCCATATCGACGAACTGGGTGAAAATAAGGCAGCGCTCGCCTTCGGCCGCAATCTCCTCGACCATCTCAAGCAGCCGTGCCGTCTTGTTCGAACGCTCCGAATCCCATTCCGTACCGGTCACTCCGTCGCCGAGCAGCAGCTGAGGATGATCGCACAGCTGCTTCAGCTTCGTCAATGCCGATAGAATACGGCCTCGGCGGCGCATCGGCCCTTCTTTGTCCAGATTATCGAGCAAATCCGATACGATGTTCTCGTACAGCGCACCTTGTTCCGCCGTAAGCGATACGTACATCTTCGCTTCGCTTTTATCCGGCAAAGAATCGATAATGGTCGGGTCGCTCTTCACCCGCCGCAGCATGAAAGGCCGCGTCCAGCGCTGCAGCCCGGCTATCGCCTCCTCATCGCGCGTCCGCTCGATGGGCGCAATGACATGCTGGCGGAACTCGCCCAGCCTGCCCAAATAGCCTGGGCTGATGAAGTCAAAGATCGACCATAACTCGGTCAATCGATTCTCCATCGGCGTGCCAGTCATCGCAATGCGATGATAAGCATGCAGACGTCGAATCGAAGCCGACTGCTTCGTGTTTACGTTTTTAATATTTTGCGCTTCATCCAGACACAGAACGTTCCATTCGACCTGACCCAGCTCATCCTCATCAAGCGGGACGAGGGAATAAGACGTAATGACGAGATCCGCTTCGGCTGCGGCCGCCTCGAACGCTGCGCCCTTGTCGCGCTTCGGACCATAATGCAGCATAACCCGCAAATCGGGTGCGAACCGTTCGAGCTCCTTTTCCCAGTTGCCGATAACCGACGTCGGACAGACGAGCAGCGAGGGACCGCCTTTGCCGGCCCCCTCTTCGAACCGTTGCTTAATATAGAGCAGATAAGCGGTAAATTGGACAGTCTTGCCCAGTCCCATGTCATCCGCGAGAATTGCACCTAACCCAAACCGTCGTAGAAAAGCAAGCCATGACACGCCTTGATGCTGATAGGGACGAAGCTCCCCATGGAACGTCTGCGGAATGTCGACATTCGGAACGCCATTCGCCTGCTGCAGCTGCTCCAGCCACTTGGATAGGTGACTGTTCAGCTCTACCTCGGCAGCCAGCGAAATGCCGTCATCTTCATCACCATCAGTGAGCGGCGATGTCCCGCGAAGATGCATCTCCAGTACATCGCGCAGCGTCAGCCCTTTGCGCTTGCCGACCTGCTTCATCCACTTCTTAATCCGTTCCACATCGGCAGGCTCGAGATGCACCCATTCGCCGCCGACACGCAGCAGCCTTCGGTTGTCAGCCGCCAGCTTCATGAACTCCGCCTCAGACAGATCCAGATTGCCGACAGCCAGCTTCCAGTCAAACTGCACCAGCTCGTTCAAGCCGAACATCGGCTGCTCGGCCGAACCGACGGATGACTTCATCTTCGCCTTCAAGCGGAACTTGCGCGAGCGAACAGTCTCCCACCAGGAAGGCAGCAGCACCGGGCAGCCCGTCTGCAGCAGCTTCAAGCTCGTCGATTCCAGGAAGGTGTACGCTTCATTGTCTGACAGCTCCGATCGCAGAGTGCCATCGCTGTCGATCAGTTCCGGAGCGGTCGTCTGCCACTTGCGGCGCTCGCGGTCCAGCCGCTCCTCCAGCAGCGGAAGCCATTCCTCCGGCAGCAGCTCTTCGCTGCTGATCGACACATAACCGCCAGCACCTCTATCTTCAAGCGGTATCCATGCTCCTCCGTCTCGATGCTGAACAGCAGGACGGAGCCGCCAGCCATGCTCTTCATTCGGCTCAGTCAGCTGCAATGCTGTACGGAACGGGAACAAGTCCTTCCGTATGCCCGCAGCCACGAGCCAATCCTCTTCATCTGCCGCACCGCCGCGCAGCACAGCCGAACCGATGCCGGACAACGTCGAATGCCATGCCGAAGTAACGGATGGATCTGTCTCGATGAGACCATTCACTGCCGACGTCAGCCATTCGTCCATTGCACCAGGCTGTCCCGCTTCATCCCATTGCTGCTGGAGGTTATGCAGCCGCTCCGCAGCCTCCGGATCTGAGGCAGGGGCATCGGGCCGCCAAGCCGGCGCTTCCGCTGTCCAACGTACGCCATCGGGCACGAACCAGCCGTTCTGCAGCGAATCCCACAGCCATACGGCCGTATCCCGCAGCCGCTCTCCATCCGGCGTCCAGCCGTAATGGAGCATTCGGACGGGCTTCGGCAACGACAGATATTCAAGAGCAAGCAGCGGCGGCAGCAAAATCATCGTCCGGCCGAACGCTTCTTTCTTCTCGATGTCCGAGCCGTACCAGGATGGCGCATGCCAGGCGAACAGAAGACGCTTCAGTCTGCCGGCATAACCGTTATTCTGACGCTCCTCCATCACATACACGCCTTCGCCGGAAGCCCAGCGGGCATCCAGCATGAGCGGCGCTGTCGTATCTAATCCTCTCATGGGCGTATATTTCCTTTCGCCATTTCTTCCTGCAGCGCACGCAGACGATGGTACTTATCATTAAGCGACTGTACATATCGGCCCCATTGCTGATGCCGATTCAACGCCTTATACAGCTTCTCCAGCTTCTTCATTAACTTGACGGCATGCTTATAGCCTTGCCGATTGCGAGCGAGTATCGCTTCATCAATCGCCTGGTGAAAAATCGGCAGCAGCGACTGCGGCGATGACTTGGCAGCCTCGCGCACATCCTTGGCATCCAGTTCATCCGGCGACATGCCCATCAGCAGCTGCAGATCGGCCCATTCCTCATAGCGCCCCTGCTCCATCCAATGATCAGCAAGCGAGCTGTAAGAGAACGGCAGCAATGCCGTCATCCAATCTGCCCACTTCGAATTGCCAGGCTGCGCCTGATCGGCTTCACGGCACAAGAACAAGAACGGGACAAGCGCCCGCGAATTGGCTCCCTTCGAGCGGCGCTCGAAGAAGAACGTCATCCAGATATCGAAGCTTTCCCAATTGCGTTCCGTAAGTCGCGTCTGCGCATACATCTGCACGAGCGGTTCGATCGGATCGATCGGCGCTCTTGCCAGTCTGGCAACTGCTTCCGCATCTCTTCCCTCGAACATATCAAGCGCAGCTAACGCAATCGCAGCAAAATGGCTTCCCCGCTTCGTTACATCGGAAGGCGCGGCGCCTGCATCCTGTTCTTCAAGCCTTGCACGCTCATCCGCGCGCCAATTATCATCATCCAGCCTTCCAGACGTTAGGCTGAGGTATAGAAAATCCCATCGGAACAATTCATTGTCCACATCTCCGGCTTGATTCCGCGCGAAATCCGTTACCGTATCGAACCAATCGAACTGCTTCGATTCCCATTCCCGCCAATGTTTCTGCTCCGCCGCCAGCGACTCGAACTGTTCAATCCATGGCTCAGCCATTCGGGTGAAGCTCATTTGCTGATAATATTTGCTGAATGGATCAACGAGCGAGAACGCCTTCTCCGCCTGCTTCAGCGTGAAGAGAATAGCGAGCATCCATTCATATTGTTGAATCGTCTTATTCCAGTCTCGCGCAATTCCTTTAAGCCCCTGCAAGACCGATTGCAGCGGATGCAGCGAGTAACGGCACTGCTTCCATGCTTCGCCGTACTGCTCCTCCATCTGCGCCGTTATGCGCCGGTGATCCTCGGAGGCAAGCCCCGCTCTAGCGGTTGGCGTATGCTTCTCCGGCGCAGTGGACAATCCCATCAGGCGGCGTCTCGCATCCTCTGGCGTTCGTGTTCCCGATTTGTCGCACGCGGCGAAATAAACGGCAGCCATATGCTTGCAGTGCTCCGTATTCGGACAAGTGCAAGTGCTGTAGTTAAAGTCGCTTACGTCGAGCATAACGCTGTACATATCCGAGCCGCGAACAGCTCCAATGAGCGTATCGCCATCCATCAGCTTAATGTATTGAACGCGGTCTTTTGTATAATAATCCCAACCGCGATCTACGACAGCCGGGGACAGATGTTGTGCAAGCTCTGTTTCGAGTGCGAGCAGCAGCATTTGTTCGGTTTGGAATATGGAGTCCATGCACCCACTCCGTTCATCTGACATTCGTTTTATTATACCATATTTGCCGCTTGTTTCGCTTAGGCGCCAACATGAATTGCGAAAACAACAACAAAGGCCGCCCGCCAATTCCGTATTGGCGAAGCAGCCCTATTGCAATAAGCCTTAATAATGCGGCAGTCGTACGGCAAACACGATAAATCCGTCTTCGTCCACTTTGACCTGCAGCGTTCCTTTATAAGAGGTCACAATCTCTTTCACGATCGGAAGACCAAGTCCTTGGTGAACGCCTTTCTTCGTCGAATAACCTTGATCGAACAACTTGCCCTCCTCAGCAATCCGTGACGCATCATCGCATGTATTGCGGATGACGAACTCCAGATTGTTATCGACCAACACCCCTTCGAGTCGGATAATCCGCCGCTCCTCAGGATATTTCATCACTTCATCGAACGCATTATCGATCAGATTGCCGATTACCCGCGTCAGATCAAGCGACTTCATCCCGAAGTCCAGCTTATCAAGTCCATGGAAGCTGTTCTCGAAGCGTACCTTCTTCTCCTGCGCTTGCGCGAGCTTCGATCGAATAAGAGCAGCAATCGCCGGGTTGCCGATATTAATCATCTCGTTGGTGAGCTGGATTTCGCCGGTCAGTTCCCTCATGTAGTCCTTCAGCTCGGCGGTTTTGCCAAGGTCGACAAGCGATTGAATCGTCTGTACATAATTGAGAAAATCATGCCGCTGCGCCTTGACGGACACGAGCAGCTGGTTGATTTCTTCGACATACGTGACCTGCGTCTCCTTCACGACCTCGTTGCGGGAACGACGGAAGTAATTGAGAATCAGCACGACGAGCAATACGCTCAGTACAGTGAGGAATGTAATGATAAGTCCGATATTCAGAAACTGCGCATCGAGCGAGTCCTGAACGAATTGATAGTCCGATACGATCGTTAGAATGTAACGGTCTAGCGAATTCCCTGCTTTATCAAGCACGCTCGACCCCTTTGGAATCTGGACGGGGATATACGTTTTGAGCACATGGGTGTCATTCGAGATCGCATTCACAGTCACAATTCGATTCAATTTGTAAGCCTTATCGACGTTGTTGACATCGTCCTTCAGCTTATACGTGTAATCACCGTATATGATCGGCGCCTGCGTAATGTGTTCGACCCACTCGCCGTTACTGTTCTTCGTCAGAACGGGCTTGCCTAGCGAGAACGTATCTGGGTTAACGGCTGTAATCTCCAATAAAGAAGCATTGTCTTCGACCGCCCGCTTAATGAGACGGTTGACGCCTGTCGCATCTTCATACTGCTTCATCATATCGTTGCTAATGTAAGGATCCAGCATATAGTTCGTGGAGCCATCATAGTAGTATCCCCACTTATATACCTTCTCTACATCCGTAGTCGCAACTTCATACGGTCCGGTCCAGAAGTGTTTCAGCGCCTGCCCCCATTTGACCGATACCGGTCTCAGCTCGAACAGCTGCTGGAAAGCTTGATACCAGGGATCCCACGTCTTGGAGCCGGCGCCAAGTTCCTTCGGATCCGACGACCTCTCGATAATAATATCGTCCTTCTCCTCGTCGGGGCGGAACAGTGAGATATGATTGACGTCCAGCTTCGCCGCCAGCTCGGTAAGCTGCTCATTCGTCACTTTCTCGATATCGGGATCGAGCGCGTACTGCGCCGCAATGGAGACGGCCCGAAGCTCGCGGCCTATCTGGTTCTGGAACACTTCGCCGCCAAGCCGCGACTGTTCGATCGACAGCTGAATCTGCTTCGCTACGGCGAGCATCTCGTGTTTCATGCTATTCTCAAGCGATCGTTTCGCCGTGAAATAATAGATCGTGTTATTCGCTCCGATAAGGAGCATTAATCCAATAATTGCTACTACCCATTTCCTGCGCCGCATCATGATAGTCCGTTGCTCCTCTATGAAGAAATTAGCCCATCAAGCGGCTCCAATAACTGAGCAATGCCCAACGCCGCTCCTCTCTTCTTTTGTATCGCGGAAGCATCCGATACAGTCTAGCGGACTCCTCTAGCGCACGCTTCGCTTCCGCTTTGCGGCCCATCAATTTGTTCAGCTGTGCTAGACGGTAATATCCTTCACAAGAAGAGGTATGAATCTGTTGGAAGGCTTCGATATCGTGAAGCGCTTGCACCGTATCCCGCGTACTGTTCATCGCGGCAAGCCGCAGATAGGGCTGCCCGTATTTGACGCGCGGATTAATCGACAATGCCTGACGAATTGCCGATTCGCCCGCCTCAGGCTCGCCTGTTCGGAGAAGACAGGTGCCCAGATCATCCCAGTATTCGGCCGATTGTTCGACTGCTTCCCGGTCGCGCAGCGGCTCCAGAAGCTCGCGGGCGGCGCGGAAGCTTTTCTTCTCGATCAGCAGCTTGGCAAGATCAAGCTTCGAAGTCAAATCATTCGGATTCATATCAAGCTGATGACGCAGCTTGCGAATTCGTCCCATCCGGCGCAACGGCTTGACTAGACTCGGCGACAACCCGATAAATCGGCGGTCAATAATATACAGAATGACAATCATAGCAATAAATGCCAAGATTGGGTTGCCGAAAATCGACCATAATAGTCCGAACAGTAAAAACTTTCCGAACATAACAAGCCTCCCGATTCGTTCTAACTGCCTTTTCACCCATCATAACACAGGAGCAGTCGTTTACGGGAGATAAACAATGAATAAGAGGAATCCTGTCGAAGGATTCCTCTTATTCATTGCTGCTTACTATTCGAACTGCACCATTGCCTTCACGACGCCCGCTTCCGGCTGCAGCCATGACTCGAAGCGATCGACTAATTCATCGAATTCGCATCGATGCGTAATGTAGCCTGTCGGCTCCACTGCGCCGCTTCTCACAGCCTCTACGACAGCTGCAAAGTCTTCCATCGTCGCATTCCGACTGCCGAGCAAAGTCAGCTCTTTCTTATGGAAGTCCGGATCGTGGAACTTAATGTCCGCCTTCACTAGTCCGACATACACAACCGAGCCGCCATGCGAGGCATATTGGAACGCTCCCTCCATGGAACGGACGCTGCCCGTCGCATCGAAGACGACGTCAGCCAAATCGCCGCCTGTCAGCGCTTCAAGCCGCTCAAGCGGAGCCTCGAGCGCGTTGATCGTCTCATCGACCCCAGCCCAGCTGCGGCAGAACGCCAGCTTGTCTTCTTGTATATCCATCGCGATGACTCGAGCGCCGCGCGACTTGGCGAATGCCATGACGCCCAGTCCGATCGGCCCGCCGCCGATGACGAGCGCTGTATCCCCCTGCTTAAGACCGGAACGACGAACGGCATGCGCGCCGATCGCAAGCGGCTCAAGCGCGGCCGCTTGATCAAGCGTCAGATCGTTCACGACAAGCAGCTGCTTCGCCGGAACGACGAACCATTCACGCATGCCGCCGTCCGCATGAACGCCGAGTACGGAGATCGAAGTGCAGCAATTCGATTTGCCTTTGCGGCATGCCGCGCAGCTCCCGCACGCAACGTACGGAATAAGCGCTGCTTGATCGCCTGCAGCAATGCCGTCCACTCCATCGCCGATCGACTCGACCACACCAGACAACTCATGTCCGAGAATGCGAGGGTAGACGAAGAACGGCTGGTTGCCGCGGTAAGCATGCATATCCGTTCCGCAAATGCCGACCCGCGCAACGCGGAGCAGCACCTCGCCTGCCCCTGGCTCCGGTTTGCTCGTATCTGTCTGAATGAGCCGATTCGGCTCGAGGCATACAATTGTTTTCATCTAACTAGTCACCTTCCCAGCTTCATTCATGTATGTACAGCAGTAAATCTATCTATATCGCTCGGAGGCAGCACCATGCTGTCGCTTATCGCTGCTCGTTCTCCCACTGTTCCACAAACGCCGTTACGGCAGCCGATACGTCTATTCCAGCAATCGTACGGATATCTTGTCCCCACCAGTCGGCGCGAGACAGCACTTCGTTCACCGCTTCGGCAGAACTTCCGCCGCTCCATGCTGCAGCCATCGCTTCCAACACTGCTGGATCATCACGAACCGGAAGCAGGGTACCGTCGAAAGCCACGCTCGCATAACTGCCATCCGTCTGCTGCTCGACGTAATAGAGACGAATAAGTGCCGCCAGCCCGCGAATGAGACCTTCCGGCAGCGTCTGGTTATTCTCGATATAAGTCACGAGCGTCGGGAGCAGACGCGCCTTGAACTTGCTCACACTGTTCATCGCAATGTCGAGCAGCCGGTGACGAATGAACGGATTCAAGTAACGGTCATACACATCATTGGCATAAACCGTGAGAGAGGCTTCATCTATAGGAACAGACGGAATAATTTCACTTGCTACAGTTGAGCGAACCCATTGACCGAGCGCTGGATCTTCCATCAGTCCGCGTACATGCTCAGCGCCTGACAGCAGACCGATTGGCGTCATAAGCGTATGTGCGCCGTTCAGAATACGCACTTTGCGCAGCTGATAAGGCCTCAGATCATCTGTCCATACGACGTTAAGACCTGCTTGGACCAAAGGAAGCACGCGTTCCAGCTCTGGTTCCGCCTCAATCGCCCAGAAGTGGTACGGCTCCGCGGCATTCAACATGGCATCACGGTATTGCAGCTTGTTCTGCAGCGCTTCGGCATCATCCGCAGGATAACCCGTTACGATTCGGTCAACAAGCGAATTCAAGAACCGATTGTGCACGGTCACCCATTGCTGGAACGATTCGGACAAGCCCCAATCCGCCGCGTGCTTCAGCACGCATTCCTTCAGCGTATCGCCATTACGTTCGAGCAGCTCGCACGGCAGCATGATGAGACCCTTGTCCGCAGCGCCGCCAAATGCCTCGAACCGGCGATGCAGCAGCAGCGTCAGCTTCGCAGGGAAAGGTTCCGCCGGCTGCTGCGGCGACCAAGGCGTCTCGATATAGCGCAGACCAGCTTCTGTCGTATTCGATACAACCACTTGCAGCTCCGGCTCCTCCGCCAGCGCCATGAAACGATCCCATTCGAGATACGGATCGATAATGGCGTTGAATACAGCAATAACTTCCGTTTCATCAACAGGCTGACCGTTCATTAATCCCCGGATCAGCTGCGTATATAGGCCATCCTGCTCCTTCAGCTCCGCCAATTTCTTGCCGCCTGATGGTCTAGGCTGCGTAACAGCAACGCCTCCATGAAACAAGCCCTTGGTACGGCACTGTTGAATCATCCAATCTGCGAAGCCTCGCAAGAAGTTGCCTTCCCCGATCTGCAGCACTCGGATGGGCTCCGACTTGACGGTTGCAAGACGCTGCCGTGAAGCGTCGTCTGCAGTCAGGCGGGACAATCGGTCCAACGTTTCGAGCACATTCCGTCTCCCCTTCATTTTCTTTTTGTTGTTTCTATTGTATCATCATGATCAGACGTAAAAGTATGGTTTCGGTGCGAAAACATGCTCAATTTTGATCATCGAATCTACTCGAAGGGAGCGATCAGCTTATGAAGCCGCTGCGCAAATCGTTCGACGCGACCGGCCTATTCCCGTTCGCCCTCAATTACCGCGATACGAAGACACCTCAGTTCGAGCTGCCCGATCACGTGCATGATTGGCACGAGCTGGTCTACGTGCACAGCGGCAGAGGAACGTTCTTCATCCAACATACCGTATACGAAATGAAGGCGGGCGACCTGTTCGTTATCCCGTCCAATACCATGCATCGCGCCATGCCCGACGGCGAACAGCCTGTTACTTCAACAGCCCTTTTCTTCAGTCCGACTTTCATTAAGTCGCCGGCATTCGATGAGCAGTGGCAGCCCGATCAGCTGTTTCAATCCGGGATGTATCTGTTCGAGCTTGCTGAGACCGATCGCGAACAATTCGAGGAATCGCTGCGTTGCATGAAACACGAGCTGGACAGGCAGCCGGAAGGCTTCCGAACAGCCGTCTGGCTGAAACTGCTGGCCGTGCTTCATCATACTTGCCGCTCGCAAGCCATTAACCGCAGCAGAACGCTGCGTGCATCAAGCGGTCCCGATTGGCTGGATACGATCCTCACTTATGTTGAAAGCGAACAGAGCAAGGATGGCGGCGACAAGCTTTCTCTCTCGTCGTTGGCGAAGATCGCAAACGTGAGCGCGGCTCACTTCAGCCGTGTGTTCCGTCAGAAGACAGGCATGAACGTCACCGATTATTTGACGACAAGACGAATTATCAAAGCGAAGCAGCTGCTCGCAGCGACAGATGACAAGGTGAGCTGGATCGCGACTGTATGCGGCTTCGACAGCATGACTTATTTTCACAGGAGCTTCAAGAAATATGTCGGCATGTCGCCAGCGAAGTACCGTTCGTCGCACACCTTGGACTGAACGTTTTCTAAACGTATAAATTAAACGGGCAAAAACAGAAAATTCACCCCGATTTTGCTTTGTATATATGTGAAGTTATTAATAAATATGTTATGATAAATATATCGTTGTCTCTCGAACAGACCCAAAATTATGTCCTTTAATGAGAGCGCTTCATATTGTGTCATTGCTAGTATTTGGTTTATATTGTTACTATGATGTTCTTCCAATTGTTATCTAAAATTTTGGTGCTTCGGCTATTTGACGATTTTATTCGAATATAGGAGAGTCATACTCATGAAAATCGATACAACCCCGCACTCGCTGCCGATATACGAAGCGCTGGCAAGCAATGTACGGCTGCAAGTCATTAACCTGCTGGCGCAGCAGGACATGAATATTAAAGAGCTTGCTCAAGCGCTCGGCCTCAGCAGCGCAATTATGACGATGCACGTGAAGAAGCTGGAGAAGGCCGGCATCATCCAAGCGACGATGATTCCGAGCAAAGGCGGCATCAAGAAGGTGTGTTCGCTTGTTGCAGAAGCGATTACGATCGACTTCCCGCGCAAGGGCGAATGGTCGCCAAGCCGCTCCTATCATCAGACGATCGTATCGGTCGGTCACTATACCGACTTCCAGATCGAACCGACTTGCGGCCTGGCAACGACGGAGAAGGTTATCGGCGAGTTCGACGAGCCGCGCTGCTTCCTCGACGCCGAGCGGTTTAACGCGAAGATTCTGTGGTTCGGCTGCGGCTTCATCGAGTACAAAGTACCGAACTACCTCCTGAAGAACGAGACGCCGGAAGAGCTCGAAATCTCGATGGAGATTTCGTCCGAGGCGCCTTTCACGAACCAGAACTGGCCGTCCGACATTACGTTCCATCTCAATGGCGTAGAAGTCGGCACATGGACAAGCCCTGGCGATTTCGGCGGCAAACGAGGCAAGTATACGCCGGACTGGTGGTGGGATGAAGTGAACCAGTACGGTCTGTTGAAAGTCATCAAGGTAACGGACCAAGGCACATTCATCGACGGCAACCAAATCTCGAACGTTACGATCAAGTCGCTTAACATTCGCGAGAAGCAGTGGAACTTCCGCATCAGCGTCAAGGAAGATTCTCCGCATGTCGGCGGCGTTACGCTGTTCGGCTCCGGCTTCGGCAACTACAATCAGGATCTCGTGTTCAAGCTGTACTACCAGCAGCATGAAGAACCGCAAGCGGCAGAATAAGCAGCTGCCGTCCCATACGAATCGCAACCCGCGTGACAACAACAGCCTCATCCTCTACCGTACAGCCGGAGAGGATGAGGCTGTTTTTATGTACTTGGACTAATGGAACAACAAACTTCAATCCATAATAAAAGCGGCAGTCTCGGACCTCTTGCGTCCAAGGCTGCCGCTTGTCATTCCATGCAACGTCGTGTTTCTTCTATTATAATAGAATCCAAATGATGACATCCATCGTTTGAAGATTAATCAATAATTCCTTAATCCTTCGTTCGCTTGCCCCAGATCGCAATACCGCGATCATCAAGACAGGTGAACACTAGCGCCGGCACGGAACGCTCCCAATCCCAGCCCGTCAGCACACGTCCAGCAGCTGTGCGCGCCTCACCGTTCACGTCCCGCCAATGAAGCGACAGCGTTGCTGCGTGCTCGTCCAACTGCCATTGACCGCTGACTAGTGCTGTACTGCCGGTCCCGATGATTGCACCATCCGCTTCTAATCTAGCTTTCTCCGCTCCGATCGCCGCATCAGACTCCGGCAGATGAACGATGATCTCCCATTCTCCAGCGATCAGTTCGACTGGAATCGGCTGTTCCTTCTCGCCCGCATAGCGCTCCGGCGATACGACCGGCCAACCGTCCGGCGTCCAAGCAATGCGGCGAATATGAAGATATGGCCACTGCGGATTCGTTTTGCCTCGCGCATGATGAACCATATACCAGTCATCGCCTTCACGCAGAACGGAGTTATGACCGGGATGCACCCAGCCCTCTCCTTCGCTGAATTCATAGCCGCCCATCAGCTTCGTGCCGACATCCGACTGCGGCATGTAGTGAATGTCATCCAGCCTTCTGCCATTGAAGTCCACATAAGGTCCGTCGATGAAGTCCGAACGTCCGACACGAACATTGTAATTGCGGAAGAGCGAATCGTAGGAGACGAACAAGTAATACTGACGGAAACCCTCATGGTACATTATATAAGGTCCCTCGACCGCCCCTTCTCTTGTCGCCTTGTCACGAGCCGCAATCCGTTTGCCGAAGCCAGGTTCCGACGGCAGACCTGTCTCGGGATTGAGCCGTGTAATATAGATGCCGTCGAAGAACGATCCGTACAGCAGCCATTGTTTGCCCATCGCATCAACTGCAATCTGCGCATCGATGGCATTGGGCCCAGGGTCGCCAGACTTTGTACGCATCGCTACACCGCCCTCTTCCCACGGTCCCTCCGGCGACTTCGCCGTCATTAGACCGATCAGCGAGCCATTCGTACCGAAGCTCGAAGCAGAATAATACATCCGGTATGTGTCGCCATGCTTGAATACGTCAGGCGCCCATAGATTGCTTGCTCCTGTCTCTTCCTTAGCGAGGTCCGGGATACCAGGCAGCGCCCTGCCAACCCATTCCCAAGCGATCAGGTCCTTCGATTTGCGCACCATCACGCCTGGCGTCAGCTTAGCCTTCGTCTGTACATCGGTCGAATACACATAATAAGTGCCATCGTCATCTCGGAAAATACCAGGGTCATGCACGTTCATCGTCTGCCACGCCTGCTCATTGTGAATCGCAGCCTCATCATACATCGGATACGTGACAGGTGCTGCAGGAAATACAGGCTTCGGTACGTCTTTCCTTTGGGCCTTGTCCATCTCTTCAGATACAACTCCTCATAGGGGATAGATGACATGATTGATATGCAAGAAGCCCTCCTCCCATTCTGTCGCCAGAATGGAGGGATGGGCCGATTGCTAAGATTAGCCTTTGACTGCGGAGATCGCAACCGATTCGATAATTTGCTTCTGGAACACGAGGAACACGATCAGCATCGGCAGGAGCGAGATAACGGATGCCGCCATGATGAGCGGATAGTCCGTCTGAATCGCATACATCGCATTGAAGTTGCCGATAACGAGCTGGAGCGTGTAATTCTCTTCCGACGTCAAGTAAATCGTCGGCGCAAGGTAGTCGTTCCAGACACCCATGAACCACAAAATCAGCTGAGCCGCAACCGCTGGTTTGATAAGCGGGAACACAATCTTCGCATAGATGCCGAAGTAGGACGAACCGTCGATCTTCGCCGCTTCGATAATCGCATTCGGCACACTCGTCAAATACTGACGAAGGAAGAAAATCATGAACACGTTGCCGAACAGGCCCGGTACGATCAGCGGAAGGAGCGAATCATTCCAGCCGAAAGACGAGAACATTTTAAACTGGGGAATCATAACAGCTGGATACGGAATCATGATCGATGAGAGCAGCAGCATGAAAATTTTGTTCTTATGCGGAACTTGCAGCTTCGCCAGTGCAAATGCCGCCAAGCTGGACGTGAATGTACCGATCACCGTTACGGATACAGCAACTTTCAAACTGTTCTTAATACCGCTGAGCAGCGGGCCCGCCGTCCAAATCTCCGAATACTTCGCCGTCAACCACTCTTCCGGAATCCACACGGGCGGAAGCGCGAATACTTCCATCTTCGTCTTGAACGATGTCGAGACCATCCACAGCAAGGGGGCGATCATGAACACTGCGCCGATGCACAATAGGATGAAAATAATAATGTTAGCAGTACTCCATTTCTTAGAAGACAAAACCATTCATCGCCACTCCTTCCTTAGTCGAGGTCACCCGACGATTTCTCATTAAACTTGAACTGCACAAGCGTTACGATGAAGATAAACACGGCAAGCAGTACAGCCATTGCAGATGAGTAACCAAATTGGAAGTTACCGAATGCCTTCTGCCACATGTAGAATACCGCTGAAGCCGACGAATACTCAGGACCGCCTGTCGACGTCATAATGTTGATCTCCGTGAAGATCTGCGAACCGCCGATAATGCTCGTTACAACGATGAAGAACGTTACAGGTTTCACCATTGGCCACGTGATCGCACGGAACGTCTGGAAACCGTTCGCGCCATCGAGCTCAGCCGCCTCGTAGTAACTGCGGGACACGCTTTGAAGCGCTGCCAAGTACAGGAGCATCGAATAGCCAAGACCTTTCCAGATCGCCATAATCATAATTGCCGGTTTAACTGTATGTTTATTAGCCAACCAGTTTGGACCTTTGATGCCGATCAGATCGAGGAACTGGTTAACTAAACCGTAGTCACCGTTGTAGGCCCACTGCCACAGAATTGAAATGGCCGCCAAGGAAGAGATAACCGGGACATAATAAATAACGCGGAATGCAGTCGTACCAGGAATACCTCTGTTCAAACCCATCGCCAGCAGAAGCGCCAGCACAAGACCGATCGGAATGCCGATCATCATGAAGAACGTATTGAACATTGCTTTGTGGAACAGTTCATCCGAGAATAATTCCTTGTAGTTATCGAATCCGATAAAATCCATCTGACCGAGTCCGTCCCAGTCTGTAAAAGAGCCGTAGATCGAGTACAGCATCGGGTACATCGTGAACAACAACATCCCGATGACCGGTGGTGCTAAAAACAAATAGCCGAAAATCATTTCTTTACGATATAGTTTCGATTTGGTTGGCATGGCTCTCACCCCTGGTTATCCGGAATCAAAATGATGCTAACCGCAGCATCGAAGAACAGCAGCTAGCATCATTTCTCCCGGCATTAATCTTTGCTGTAGACAGACTTAATTACTTTTTCGATTTTTGCTCTTGCTCGATTGCCTTATCAAGCAGCTTTTGCATCTTAGGTTGTTCCGATTTCACATAGTCTGCAGCTGTAACTTTGCCGTCGATAACCGGTTGGATATCTGTGAAGAACAGGTTGTACCATTCCGCATTGTACGTTTGCGTACCTGGAATCGGACGACCGTATTCATTAACAACTTGCAGGAACTCTTCTTTGTTGGCTGGTTTTGTGGAAGCGTCTGCCGCCCACGTTTGAGCCATATCGATCAAGTTCGGAATTTGAACTTTCGCGCTTACGAGCTGCTCCATACCTTCTTTGGAAGCCGTCAGATACATCACGAGCTCTGCTGCATCGGATTGGAACTTGGAATCAGCGGATACGCCGATACCGAGGGAACCGAGCCACGTAGCCGGTTTGCCTGTTTTACCTGCTGGCATAGGAATCAGATCGTATTCGAATGGCAGCTTCTCGTATGTGCTCATATCCCAAGGACCTACAGGGAAGAATGCCATTTCGCCTTTCATCCAGCGTTGGTACGTATCAAGCGTTTGCGCTTCTTGAACAGAAGGCGTGATGTGGTAAACGTTCTGCATGTCAGCGAAGTATTGGAGCGCTTCAGCGAATGCCGGATCATCGATCGTAACTTTCGTCTTCGTCGAGTCGAGCCAATCAGCACCGTTACTCCATACGAACGATTGGAGCATCCAGTTCACGTTGAAGCCCGTACCGAATTGGTCGATTTTGCCGTCGCCGTTCGTGTCTTTCGTCAGCTCTTGGTTAACTTTGATGAACTCGTCCCACGTGTAAGGCTTGTCTTTATCAGGAAGCGCGATGCCCGCTTTCTCGAACATCGTCTTGTTGTAGCCGAGTGCGAAAGGACCAACGTCTTTAGGCAGACCGTAGATTGCGCCTTGACCCGTTACGGTGCCGTCATAACGATAGAAGTTAACGCCATATGGCCAGATATTGTTGATATCGATCGACGATTTCTCAACGTATTGCGTGATGTCGGCCAGAACGCCGCTGTTGGCATAAGCGCGGAGATCGCCTGGATCGTAGTAGAATACGTCCGGTACGGATTTGCCTGCGATCGCTGCTTTGAGCTTCGTCGCATATTGGTCAGCCGTCGTCGTCACGATTTTAACTTTCACGCCTGGATGATCTTCTTCGAATTTCTTAATAACTGCCGTGTAAGCTTTTTGCTCGTCTGGACCGCCGCGGAACATGAACGTCAGGTTTTTCGTTTCACCGGATTGTGCTCCGTTGTCTGTCGAGTCGGATTTGTCATCTTTGCTTCCGCAGCCCGCGAGGACGCCAGCAAATACGATGATCAGGGCTAAGATGGAAATAAGGAATTTGTTCTTTGCCATGTGATATTCCCTCCTGATGATGTTATAATGAACTACACATCTGAAACCGCATTCATTTCTCTGTTAAAAACACGTTCGAGATCCCCTTGCTATTACCCTCAGCAATGTTCACTTGAGAGTCCTGACGCCACCTCCGATTCATGATGGACAAGTTACCAACCGCCAATCCAAGCATGCGGCAAGTGACCAATCAGCAAATCCATTAATCATTAATAAATTTGTTACAGCAATCATAATTCAAAGCGTTTTCAAAGTCAATATACCTTGGCTAAACTTTTTTGTTAATAACAAAATCATTAACATAGCTCACCATTTCTTCATTTTCCATAGGCAGAATTCGTGTTTATAATAACCATATATGGTATGGAGTATGCCCATTCGTTAGGAGTGACACGATTGAACGACCAATGGCGATTCATCGCTTCAAGCATGCCTAAATGGCTGGAAGATTGCAGACCGTTTGCCCATAACGGCTCGCCTGCCGCCTATATCCCTGAACTGGCCAAAGCACCTAAGGAAGCGCTCGGAGTCACACTTCTGGCATCTGACGGAAGTATGATCAACGGCGGAGACAGCAGCTTTATGTTCACGATGCAGAGCATTTCCAAAGTATTCACCCTGCTGCTGGCACTGATCGACAACGGCGAAGAAGCCGTATTCGCCAAGGTCGGCATGGAGCCGACCGGCGACGACTTCAATTCCATGCTGAAGCTGGAGCTCGTCGAACCAGGCATTCCTTTCAATCCGCTTATTAATGCAGGCGCGATCGCCGTAACTTCGCTCATTCGCGGCAGCAGCCCCGAGGAAACAACCGAGCGCATTCTCGCCTTCATTCGCCTAATGGCCGGCGATGACAGCATCGGCTATAACGAAGCGGTCAGCCGATCCGAAGCTGCAACGGCCTATCGCAACCGCTCGCTCGCCTACTTCTTGAAGGACAACGACGTGCTCGAGGCTCACACAGACGTCGAACAGGTGCTAAGCGTCTACTTCAATCACTGCGCAATCGAGGTCAACTGCCGTCACCTTGCAAGAATGGCGCTTATTCTGGCTCATGGCGGTCTTGATCCGCTTACGAATCGCCGTCTGCTGCCAAGACGTTATGTGCAGATCGCCAAGACGTTCATGCTTACCTGCGGCATGTACAACGCATCGGGTGAATTCGCGATCAAGGTCGGAATACCGGCAAAAAGCGGCGTTGCAGGCGGCATTATGGCAGTCGTCCCAGGCCAATACGGCATCGGCGTCGTCGGACCAGCACTGGATAAGCGAGGCAACAGCATTGCAGGCGTAAGACTGCTCGAAGCCATGTCGGTCGAGTGCGATTGGAGCATCTTCTGAAGCTTTGCTATTAGAATGAATACGCCTATCTTCCACGATCTGGTTGATAGGCGTATTATTTATATTAATGCTACTAGTTAACGTTTTAATTAATTAATTTTGTTGTGTAAAAACCACTTTTGCATGTCGAACCCTTATGAATACCTTCATGTTTATGTTGTGTATTGCACACTCTTTGCAGGTATATAGCGCTAGGTCGTCCCTCGCGTTTAAAGCCTATAATGATGCTCATCCGAAGCTTCTTCTTGTGTGCGACTGTTCGTGTATCCGAACAACTTCAATTGGTCGGTCGTTTGATTGTTCGAACAATAAGTTCTGATGACGGCTAAGCCCCAGCAGCTCACCAAATAGGCTACCGTTGTATTTCGTGCAACTGAACCAGCTTGTTTACCTTCCAGCGGCATTCCTATTGCATTCCGTACAACTGAATGAGCTGAAGGAGACTATTTCGGACACTTGTCCACCTCTTATGCTATTTGCCAATGTATGAAATCCAACAGAGTTAAGACGATAACGGCGCAACGCCCCATTCCATTGCAACAATTGCAATAGAATGGGGCGTTGTCTCGGCCGAAGCACTCGGCTTAAGAGAGGCCTGTTAGTTTATCGCTAATAAGCAGCATGTGGTGAGAAAACCTCTATCGGAGTAATTCGATGATGTGCGACCCACAGCTTTGCGGAACAGAGCGGCTTGGTAAGCACGAGGTAAGTTTGATCGCCGATAAGAATTTATGTTCCCTATAACTTATAGAACCTCGCCGCATTACCTCCGAACAACGCCTCTCGTTCAGCGCTGCCGTAGCTTGCTGGCAATGCCGATTCCAGCACTTCCATGCATTGATCGTACGTCGCTGCCAGCAGACACACCGGCCAGTCGCTCCCGAACATCACCCGCTGCGGACCGAAGCACTCGATCGCATGCCGAATATACGGTACAAACTGCGCTTGCTTCCACTGGTTGTGATCAGCCTCTGTCACCATACCTGACAGCTTGCAATAAACATTCGGATAGCTCGCGATGATGCGAAGCTGGTCCTGCCAAGGCTCCAGCTCACCTGACGCAATGACAGGCTTGCCGATATGATCAATCACTGCATGCAGATGCGGCACCTTCTCCAGCAATTGAACGACTGCGTCCAGTTGAGACGATCGCATGAGCAAATCGATCGGCTGCTGAATGTCGGCAAAATAGGTCAGCGCTTCGATATAGGCAGGCGTCAGCACTTCATTCGCATCCGCCATCTCTTGAATCATAACCCGGAATCCGACGAACTTCGGATCTTGTTTGAACCGTTCGTAGACCGTTTTGTAATCCGGGGACTCCAGATCGAGCCAACCGACAACGCCTGCGATGCTAGCGTCTTCTGCCGCCAATGACAGCAGGAAGTCCGTCTCCTCCTGTTTGGGCTCAGCTTGCACGACGATAGAGGCATTCATTCCATGCTTGCTGAGACTAGGTTTCAAATCGTCCGGCAAGTAGCTGCGATACAGAATCGTACCTTCTTCCAGCCAGCCCAAGTTGCCCCGTTCGATTTTCCAATAATGTTGATGAGCATCGATCCGCACCCCATGCACACACCTTTCTATCCCTATGTATTCCAACGCAATCCTGTAAAATCAGAAACAGAAACGTACAAGCTTAAACACGCAAGAAAAAAGCCGGACAGCCCAAAGCTGTCCAGCTGATTGTTGGCCTTGTTACGCTCATTGTAACAAATGGCGTTACTAGGGCAAAGTAGCGAATGCGCATGTCAACATACCCAATTATGACATCTAACGTTTGTTGCGCTTGCGAAACTCCTGCGGCGTATACCCTTCCTGCTTCTTAAACAGCTTGGAGAAGTAAGAAAAGTTGCGATAGCCTGTAATCTCCGCTACGTCGCTAACTTTCAAATCCGATTCGCTTAGCAGCCGCTTCGCTTGTGTCATCCGCTGATCCATAATGTAGTCCGACAAGGACAAGCCTGTCTCCTTCTTGAACAATCTCGACAAGTATGCAGGATTAAAATGGAGAAATGCCGCAATGTCTTCTCTCGTCAGATCTTGTGACATGTGGGACTGTACATACTGTTCGATCAGCTCGACAACCGAAGGCTCACGATTGCGACGCTTCTCATGCGCGCTCATGGAAGCATCGATCATTCGTTTCGTCCACGCGCGCAGCTGCGGTAACGATTTCGTAGCTTGAAGCATGTCGTCATGCCGATTCAACGACTCCAGCGCATGATCCACCGAAATGCCGTTCTTATGGAAAGTCTGATAAATCATCGAAACGAAATGGTAATAAAACGCTTTCAAATTTTCTTTTGAAAACGATTTTTGATTCTCGTACACGCGGAACAGCTCGTCGAGTCGACGCTGCAGCTCCTCTTTCTTGCCGGATTCGAACAATACCGCAAGCTCGGACGGCCAATTCACCGACTGCATGCTCACTTGATCCTCGTAGTTCTGGCCTTCGACGAAGATGGAATCGGACCTCGACACGTTGCGCCGCTCCATATCGAGAAGCTCCGCACAGCTGCCCGCAATCCCGGTAATCGGGCCAGGCAGGCCGATGTAGCAAGAAACATGGGAGTAGAAATATTGGTTGCAATCCGCAATAAACCGACGGCACCGCCACTCTAGCTCCTTCATATCAGCGGCAATCCGCATAGCGTCATAAATAATAATAAAGATTGCGCCGCTGCGGCATTTGACCACTGTGCCCATCCATTCGCGAAGCACTGTCTCCCGCGCCGAGTTCATCATCGCGTATTCCAGAATGTTCTCGTCGCGGCTTCCAAAGCTCTGCTTCCAGCGGTCCACGCTTAGCAGTAACGGAATAAAGACGTCGCTGGCTGAAAATTGGGGATGAATCATCGACAAGTAACTCGTGTGCGGCTCCGATACAGACACATTCGAGGTCTCTCCGGTCGGCTCAATCAGATCCGTCCAGAATCGATCGACCAGCACATCGCGTTGAGTCTTGAGCAAATTCTCGTACCGCTCCGCTTTCGTATGCAGCGACAGCTTCCGCCTCGTATCCTCCAGCTTGCGCAGCGCCTTCATGACGGTTTCCTTCAGCCTGTCATGAGCGATGGGCTTCAGCAAGTAATCGAAGCAGCCGATCTGCAGCGCTGTCTGCGCATAGTCGAATTTGTCATGACCGGTTAGAAAAATCGTCTCCGTTGTAATTCCCCGTCTCTTCATCCAATCCAACAGCTCTAGTCCGTTCTCTCCTGGCATCTCGATGTCGCAAATCATCACGTCTACGGCGTGTTCCCCCAGCCGCTCTCTGGCTTCCTCTGCGTCAGAGGCAGAGAAAACTTCTGTGATCTGTAATGAACGCCAATCAATGGTATCCACAACACTCTTCAATGCGAACGCTTCATCATCGACGACCAGAAGCCGATACACCATCGATACCCCCTTCCCCATCAAGGATGCGAATAAGGAGACTTCAGTCAGATCAAACATTGCAGGCACAATTTCAGTCTATCAAATTTGGTAACTACCTACAATATTTACCTGACTAGTTTCAAGTAAGCGCTCGCATCCCGACCAACCGGACGTCCGCTCCGATCTACGGCGGCGGACGTCCAGCCCTATTCTTGGTGTCTATTAAGGCTCAATTCCCCACACAAGCGATCCGCTTTGATACAGGGTTACTTTGTTCCAATCGACGAAAGCTGACTTCGTACCGTCGAACGAGTAGTCGTTGCTTTCATTGAGATTCGTCCAGTCGGATTTCGCGATTCGAATTTGAATATCGCCGCTTTGACCACCTGGTGCAATTGAACCTGCTGCGGCGCTGAACGACAGCTCCAAGTACGTATCCGCCGTCGTCTTAGCCGGACTGACAGAACCGAACACGCCGCTGACGGCGCTCGCGCCTACTTGTGCGTAGTCGACCCAGTAGCTGAGCGATGCGCTTGTCGTATCTTTGGTCAAATAGTAACGCAGCTTCAGACCGCTCAAGCTTACTGCTGTCGTGCCCGTGTTCTTAATGTTGAACGATGCGTAGATTTGATTGTCATTCGCATTAGCGTTGCTCAGCTTGTATTGAACGACGAGGCTGCTAGGCGTCGTCGTGCTTCCTGCTGGCGTTGCGCTTGCAGCCGACGAGTTTGCTGATTCGCCCGCGCTGTTCACTGCGCTCACAACATAGTTGTACGTCGTACCATTCGTCAGTCCCGTATCCGTGTACGTCGTACCCGTTGCGCCTGTCGCGATTGTCGTGAATGCGCCGCCGCTGACTGCCGCACGTTTCACGTTATAGCTCGCTGCACCACTTGAAGCTGTCCAAGTCAGCGTAACTTGTGCATTGCCTGCGGAAGCCGTCAGCCCGGTCGGCGCTGCCGGCGCGGTAACTGATGCTGCTGGCGTAGCGCTCGCTTGCATTGAATTCGCCGATTCACCTGCACTGTTCACGGCACTTACAACATAGTAGTATGTCGTACCGTTCGTCAGGCTAGAGTTCGTGTAGGATGTACCTGTAACGCCTGTTGCTACTGTCGTATACGTGCCGCCGCTCGTCGTCGCGCGTTTCACATTATAGCTCGCAGCACCTGTCGATGCTGTCCACGACAGCGAGACTTGTGCATTGCCTGCCGTTGCCGTCAGACCCGTCGGTGCGGACGGAACAGTCGTTGGTGCAACTGGTGCAGCGCTCGCCTGAGGCGAGTTCGCCGATTCACCCGATCCGTTAACGGCAGTTACCACATAATAGTAGGTCGAGCCGTTCGTCAGACCCGTATTCGTATACGTCGTGCCCGTAACCCCAGTCGCTACTGTCGTGTATGGACCTCCGCTCACACTTGCGCGCTTCAAGTTGTAGCTTGCTGCACCGGTCGACGCTGCCCATGTCAATGTCGCTTGGGCATTGCCTGCGGCTGCACTTAGGCTTGCAGGCGCGGCAGGAACGGATACGACGGTGAGCGGCTTCATAATGCGGTCAAGCATCGATTGCTTCGGCGCATTCCATGTCTGCCAGTCATCGAGCAGCAGACCGCCTGTATCGCCGCTGTTCGGGTTAAGGCACCAGTACGTCCAGTACAGATCGTTCTGCTTAATGTAATCGACCAGTTTATTTTGCCAGATGCCTTCTGTCGTCGTCAGATCAACGCCTCGGCCGCCGAATTCGCCCATCAGAATCGGTGCAATGTTGTTCTTGCTAATGTAGCCCCAATACGAATCCCACAATGCCGGCATATTGTTCGGGAAGCTCGGATCGGAGAACCAGGTTTGACTCGCTACACCTGGACCATAATCATGCGGGGAGTACACGACTCGATTCGCTACATTAAGCCGAACCGGATAATTCTGCACCCCTCTCAGATTGCCGCCCCACCAGTAGTTGCTGCTGTCCCCCTGCACATTGGAAGAGACCCCTTCTACGAGGATGAGCCAGTTCGGATTGGCAGCGAGAATCGCATTGCCTGCTCGTTCCGCTGCAAGACGCCAGTCTGTTGCGAGATTGCCTGTTCCCCAAGAAGCGGTACCATGCGGTTCATTATGAAGGTCAGCGCCGATAACGGTTGGGTTATTCGCATAGTGCTGCGCCAGCATCACCCAGTCGTTGATCCAGCGCGCTTCTGAATATTGCGCTGTATACCATAGCTCCGATTGACCTCCCGAATCAGGACGATGGCGGTCAAGGATGATCTGAATGCCTCGCTCGCCAGCTTCTTGCACGACACGGTCCATGACCTGCAGCGGCGTCAGACCAACGAGGTCAGGGTTCGTATTCGGGCTGATGCTGACCGGCATAACGCCTGCATCGAACATTTGCGTCGAATAAGGCAGACGAATCAAGTTATAGCCTTTCGATTTGATTTGATCCATGAAGCTATCGAGAGAATAAGACCACAATCCATGCGGCGAGTAGTTCGCTGTTTCGAAGCCGAACCAGTTAAGCCCGTTGAAAATAGCCGGATTGCCCGCTTCATCCACAATCCGATTGCCTGAAGTGTGGTAATAGCCAAGTGCAGCCGCTTCCGTTTTACGTACGCCGATCGTCGCAAACATGGAGCAGACCATTGCTGCAGTCAGCAGCATGAGGCCCCAACGTCTCATCGTGACAGTTGCCATTCCGACATCTCTCCTCTTCTTCTTCGCGAATAGAATCGTTTCGGAGCGCCCCGCAGGGCGCTCCGCTGAACCATTACGTATTGGCAATCGTAATAATGAGACCAGCCTTTACGGCTCAATCCCCCATACAAGCGAACCGCTGTTGTACAACGTCACTTTGTTCCAGTCAGCGAACGACGATTTCGTTCCATCGAACGAATAGTCACTGCTTTCGGAGAGATTCGACCAATCGGACTTCGCGATGCGGATCTGAATCTCGCCCGTCTGGCCGCCTGCTGCGATGGAACCTGCTGCCGAGCCGAACGACAGCTCCAGATACGTATCTGCCGACGTCTTCGCTGGGCTGATCGTGCCGAACACGCCGCTTACCGCGCTCGTGCCTACTTGTGCGTAGTCGACCCAATAATTGAGCGATGCGCTCGTCGTATCCTTCGTCAGGTAGTAGCGCAGCTTCAGGTTGTTAAGACTTACTGCCGTCGTACCCGTGTTCTTAATGTTGAACGTGGCGTAGATTTGATTGTCATTCGCATTGGAATTGCTCAGCTTGTATTGGACAACAAGGCCGCTAGGCGTTGTCGTGCTGCCAACTGGCGTTGCACTTGCAACTGACGAATTCGCCGACTCGCCCGCGCTGTTGACTGCGCTTACGACGTAGTAATAGGTCGTACCGTTCGTCAGTCCCGTGTTCGTGTACGTTGTACCTGTCACGCCTGTCGCTACCGTCGTGTACGCGCCGCCGCTTGTCGCTGCACGCTTCACGTTATAGCTGGTCGCTCCGCTTGAAGCCGTCCATGACAGCGCTGCTTGGGCATTGCCAGCCGCAGCCGTCAATCCCGTAGGTGCTGCCGGAACCGTTGCTGGCGCCACAGGTGTTGCGCTTGCTTGCGAAGAGTTAGAAGATTCGCCCGCGCTGTTGACCGCGCTGACGACGTAGTAGTACGTCGTGCCGTTCGTCAGGCCCGTGTTCGTGTACGTTGAACCTGTCACGCCTGTCGCTACCGTCGTGTACGCGCCGCCGCTTGTCGCTGCACGCTTCACGTT